>NZ_JANOJV010000215.1:0-15180 GCF_031418915.1 Chamaesiphon sp. VAR_48_metabat_135_sub
ATTAGTATTGCGGGCTGGTTGCAGTTAATTCGGTCTCAGTTGCAGTTAATTCGGTCTCAAGCGACCGGATAGTTGCAGTTAATGTGGTCTCAAAATCGCGATGATTGCAGTCCTGAGTGATTACTATTGCAGGTCGCTACACCTAGATGTCTAACTTGACACTGGCAGAGGAGTAACAGCCCACTATGATGACGATCGCTAGCAAAAGATGTCAAAATGGTAATAAACCCAGGATTAAATTAGCTAAAACTGCTATGCAGCCAAACATTGAAATCTATACATGGCAAAGTTGCCCATTTTGCATTCGTGCGAAGGCTTTATTAAACAAGAAGGGTGTTGAGTTTACTGAGTATTCGATCGATGGTGACGAACAGGCTCGCTCTCAGATGTCTCAAAGAGCTAATGGTAAACGTTCTCTCCCCCAAATTTTTGTCGATGATGCCCATATTGGGGGGTGCGACGATCTCCACGATTTGGACGATCGCGGGAAGTTAAATCCCCTGCTTGGTATCACTTAGTTTAGGCTTTAGGGATTTTTGCAAAACTCTAAAAATATACCTCGATTCAGCAACATCACCTTCCCAAACAAAAACAGCAAGCATCACATGCCTGCTGTTTTTTAATATTATGAGCATGGAGGGACTCGAACCCCCGCTCCTCAGGACCGGAACCTGATGCTCTATCCACTGAGCCACATGCCCTCATTCTAGATTGTAATCATAACATATTTGCGGCAATTAAGCTAGTCTTTTAGACTTTAGATGAGACCGATGCAACAAAACAGCCTAGCGATACCACCCTTGGTTCATCTAGGCTGTTCTGTTCTACGAAAGACGAAGATCGCTAAGGATAATCGATAGGGTATATGCGGATGGGGAGACTCGAACTCCCAAGGACTAAGCCACACGCACCTCAAGCGTGCGCGTATACCAATTCCGCCACATCCGCTTGTTGAGTTTTTGATTGAGGTGCATTTACGTGCTTTGCTAATATATCACTATTTCTTGGGTGAGTCAATAGGGAATTAGGTTTTAGGCTTTAGGCGTTCTTCTAATCGAAACCTTAACACCTAGCACTTATGACCCTCTAAAGCCTAATACCTAATACCTAAAGCCTAGCTTTGAGATAATCGTTTGACTTCCATCCCACCGAGGAGTCGATCCGTATCCCAGAGTAGATCGGGGATAGTGGTGGCGTGGGGACTATTGGCTAGACATGTGGAAAAATCGAGTTCTTTGACATTGGTAGCTTTGGCACCTGGAAACCAGTGTCCGCCATTTTCGAGCAGGTTGTAGCGCATTTGTCCGTACTCTACCATGTCATAAGCGATCGCGAGATTTCGCAGCCAGAGGATGGTGTGGATATTAATATTCCCAGGGGTGTCTGAGAGGGCTGGCAAGCCTTCTCGCCATGTTTTTACCCACTCTTCACCCAGTTTGTCTGCTGCGGCGCGTTCTAGGCGATCGATGATGGGGGGCAGGAGTTCGGCGGCGCGTTCTAATAATGGTAGTGTTTTGAGGTGTTCGTCAAAATCGCTGGGTTTAGCCGCGCCAATGCTGAGGGTATGTACTTGGGAATGGCTCAGACAGAAGAGATTATTAAAGACAATCGGACTGAGTGGTTGACAGAGTTCGACTAATTTAGCGGATGGCTGGTTGAGTAAGCCACCTTTATTTGTCGGGCTGATAATAAATACGCCCATATCGTGACGAGTTGCTGCTTCGATCGCCGCCCAATTGGTTTGATTGATATAGTACCAATGGAGATTAACATAATCAAATCGATCGGTCTCGATCGTCTGAACGATTGTCTCGGTAGTTCCATGAGTGGAGAAACCAATAAATCGAACTTTTCCTTCAGCTTGCAGTTGTTTGGCTACTTCCCAACAGCCACCAGTTCGCAAAGCATAATCGGCGGTTTCTCGATCGTTAATGCCATGAATGCCAAGTAGATCGACATATTCTAAATTGAGTCGGGACATGCATAGCTCGAAAGTCTGCCGAAATTCTTGCGGATCGGCGACGGGCGGAACTTTAGTTTGAAAGATATAATCTTTACGGTCTAGTTTCGGTAATATTTGACCGAGTTGAACTTCGGAAGAACCATAAAATCTGGCAGTTTCAATATGATTTATACCTAGCTCTAGCGATCGATTGATTGTCGCTTCCAGGTTTAGTTGATTATCATCAGGAATCTCCGATAGGGGCACGTCTTGCCATTTATGTTGGTAGCGCATTCCGCCACATGAAAAAATGGGCATCTGTAACTCGGTTCGACCAAATCGACGGTATTGCATGTTTGAGAGAGTGGGGTGTGAGGGGTGTGGGGGTGTGAGGGGTGTGGGGGTGTGGGGAGAAAAATATTTTTTACCCTTTACCCTTTACCCTTTACCCTTCTTACCCTAAAGCCTAATTCCTAAAACCTAAAGTAGTGTTAATTGCCCAGTCGCTTTTTTTGATTTAGCTTGCTTGAGAGGGACTTCATCGTTATGAGGAGCTGTGAGGGGGATGGGAAAAGGCTCTGAAGATGATTCGAGATCTAGTGGGATGAGATCGACAAAGGCTGACTCTGGATTATCTCCAGATAATAACTCATTAGCGGCGGCGATCATGGCTGTGGCGATGTCTTTGAGATCGGGACGATTGTCGAGATAGGTGGAGAGTGCTACCATCGGATCACCAACGCTAGAGCCAAGTTCGGGCAATCGCGGTTGGCTCAGTTGACTGATGAGTTCGGCTTGAATTGTATAGTGGTGGGCGGTACTCAAGGCTTCGTGAATCGCAGCGGTATTAATTAGTTCGAGTCGATCGGGACTGAGCTGATAAATCAATCGTACTACCACATCGGCAATATTGGCTGTGGCGATCGAATCCAAAATATCTGTTTGGGGTTGTTCGCTCTTGGAGACATCGATTTTAATCGTCCGAAATGTCCGCACGGGTAAGGGGCAAAATTCCCAGGTAGTCTCGAAGTTTTTACTAGCTGGCTGCTCTTTTGGCTCGATAGTAACTAATATATAGCCCTTATCTTCTTTCTCCTCACTAAAATCTACCCGCTCGATGCTCCCAGGATAGACGACGGCGGGGTCATTAGTCTTATTGAGATTTTGGTGGCGATGGACGTGTCCGAGTGCTACGTAATCAAAGCAAGAACGAGTCAGGAAGGACAGGGGAATGGTAAAACCGCGTCCGACAGCTAAAAATTTCTCGGCTCCCAGAGTGGCATTATCAGCCATGAGATGGGCTAAAACGATCGTTGGTAAATCTGGATTTAATTTGCGGATTTCGCCTTCGATGGCTGGTTGGAGTCTGGCGAGTAATAATTGATTGACTTCTAAGATCGACAGATTTTCAGCAATCTCGCGGGTGAGTAAGGTGGAGCGGTTGATCCAGGGGAGAGTGATAATTTGGATCTGTCCACTCTGAGTACTAATAGTATGAGTCTCGATCGAGTCACCCACGATTGTACCTGGAACTCCCAATGAGCGATAGATGGACAAGCTGGCTCCACCTTGTCCCTGGGAATGTTGATCGTGATTGCCAACTAGTAAAACGGTGGGAATATTCGCAGCTACCAGCCGATAAAATTGTGCGGCGAAGGCTTGTTGAATATAGGGTGCGGGTGTGGCATCTGGGAAAGCATCCCCACCAAATAATACCAGATCGACTGGTTCCGACAATGCTCGATCGATCGTCTTGGTCAAAGATTTGACAAAATCTTGAAATCGCGTATTTAGTCCAGTTTCTGGGTCGATTTTGCCATGTACGAACCCACCACCCATATGGATATCAGACAGATGCAGAATTTTCATCAAGTTAGACTCTAGATTTTAGGCTTTAGGGATGAGATCCCGATCTCACAGGCAGAGTATCTCAGTAACTATATACTATCATCGATTTTGGGACGTTCTCACTCCAGAGAACGTCCCGAAATATGCTTTATTCACTCCTGAATTGTCGATCGGTTAGAGCGATCTATCATCTAAAAATTTATCTAATCGATCGATCTAAAAACTCATTTAACTAAATAACAATGTGTAAAATTTACATTACCTACCCTACACATTGTTTCTAAAACATAGTGCCGATCGATCGTTAGCGGCTAGCAGTGGTTTTAACCGCTAGCTAATTGCCTGTTTCGCTAACTTAATTCCCCGCTTGCAACGATTCCAGCAGTTTGAGCTTTATCTAGCCCAAATGAGTTTTGGGGTTCTTTGAGGAAGAAAGCACATAAGAAAGCACAGATGAGCGCGCCGATACCCATTGAGGCAAATAGTGTGGGGGCATCAGTCAAGCTAAAAATAGTTAGATAAACTACGCCACCAAAGTTACCATAAGCTCCTACATTACCCGCGACTTGTCCAGTAATTTCCTTTTTAATTAAAGGGACAATTGCATAGGTACCACCACAACCTGCTTGAGCGAATAATGCGGAGAACATCGTTACACCAACAGCGACAGGTAACGCCCAAGTTTTATCGATTCGATATGCGAGTAAATAACCAACCCCAATTAATACCGTAACTACCGTCATCGTCCATTTTCGACTCCCAAATTTATCGGAAATAAAACCACCACTAGGACGAGAAAATAGATTTAAGAAGGGATAAGTAGCCGCAATCATCGCCGCAGCAGCATGTTCGAGTCCGAATGTTTTTTCAAAGAAGACAGGTAACATTGAAACAGCAGCGAGTTCGGAACCAAAGTTGGTAATATAAGTGAATTGTAAGAGTGCAACTTGACTGAATTCATATCGCTCGGATGGTGCAAATTGTTTTCTGCCCAACACAACATCGCGATTGACTAACCAAGCTTGATAACTTTGGTAAGCATATAAAGCAGCTAATAAGAACCAAATAAAATACATCTGTCCCGCATTGAGGAAATGTAATTTCTTCTGAGCCAACCTCCATGCTAATAAACCAAGGGCAAAAATCAGCCCGAAGTTCATAATTAGCAAACCATAGAAGTCTCTAGCACTAGTAACTTCCATCGCGCCATACTTTTTGGGACGCTTGTATTCCTTTCCAGGTGGTGTGTCGGTGACGCTATTAAAATAAATTACCCCATAGATGGCGGCAATTACGCCAGTAAGGACGATTGTCAATCTCCAATTAGCATTACCACCTGCGAGAAAAGCAGTTCCGCCAGCAATTAAGGGGAGTGCAAATTCAGCACCAAAAGCTCCAAAGTTACCCCAACCACCATAGATACCCTGCGCCATCCCGATATCTTTGGGCGGGAACCATTCGGACACCATCCTAATTCCTAAAACGAAGCCAGAACCGACGATTCCCATCAGCAGACGCGCAATCACCATTTGATTAAAATCTTGGGCTAGAGCCGTTGCGATGCAGGGTACAATCGCAAACATCAGCAGGATAGAATAGGTGATGCGCGGCCCATACTTGTCGAGTAATGCACCAATAATAATTCGCGCGGGAATAGTAATTGCTAAGTTGCAAATTAATAACGTTTTAATTTGCGCTTCCTCTAGATTTAACTCTTTACCAATCACAGATGCAAAGGGCGCAAAGTTGAACCAACAAACGAAGGTGAGAAAAAAAGCAAACCAAGTAAAATGTAACGTTCGATACGGATTTTTGAATGAAAGTAATCCCTTTAACATCAGGCTACAGCCCCAATAAAATGACAACTAAATCAATTAGACAGTTGTGTGAACTGGTAATTAATTTCAGTAGGTTCAAGTTACGGGAATGCTAGATGTGAATCAGTAGTTTTTGTTACAATTTATCAACTATTTTGCAATAAATGCATTTTTATAATCCGTTTTTTGCATTCAATCGAGTAAGGGCAATTCATGAATTGCCCTTACTCGATCCCCTGTCTGGAGAATCTAAATATTAGTTGAAGATCGTTGTAAATTGCGCGGATCGAGTGCGTCTCGCAAACCATCACCGAGCAGATTGAATGATAGCACTGTAAGAATAATTAACAATGCTGGCGGCCAAATTAACCAGGGCTGGAAGATGAGGATCGACGTATTAGTCGCGATCGAGAGTAAATTACCCCAAGATGGATCTGGTGGTTGAATCCCCAATCCAATCAAACTTAGCACTGACTCGGAGACGATAAAGCTGGGAATCGCTAAAGTTGCCGAAATAATCAAATAAGTCGCCGTCTGGGGAATGACATGACGGATGATAATGTAAAACGGTTTCGCACCCATCGCTCGCGCTGCTTGGACAAATTCCCGTTCCTTAATCGATAATACTTGACCGCGAATTACTCGCGCCAATCCCGCCCAACTGATAAATGAGGTAATTACAATAATTAACAAGAAACGTTGGGAACTGCTGACTCGATCGGGTAGTACTGCCGCTAGAGCTACTAATAGGTAGAGACTGGGTAGCGTCATCAGTACTTCAGCTATGCGCATAATCGTGGCATCGATCCAGCCACCAAAATAGCCCGATATACCGCCCAAAATCATCCCGATCGGGAAAGAGATCAAAACGCCAATTAGACCGATAAAGAGACTGATTCTACCCCCATAGACGAGCCGACTGAACTGATCTCGACCCTGTTCATCGGTACCGAGGAGATTGAGTTTGCCCGCGCCTGTCGTCCCAAATAAATGCCAATCGCAGGGAATACCAGGGAAGATCGTTAATTCTTGAGAGTCAGATTTAGTCTTAATAACTGGAGTTTTGCCTGGACCTTTTTTACCCGTAGTTGTATCAAATGTTGGTAAAAGCGGGATACTAATTGGGAACAACTTATAGCGATCGCCACGCACAAACAGGTTAATCGAGGCAGGTTTAGTTTCGTCTACTTTGAGCAGTCGATCGCCTGTGTTAATATCTGTTTGACCCTGAGTAGTGGGATAAACATGGGCACCAATCCATCTACCCTGGGGATCTGTCCAATGAATTGCCGTCGGTGGCAATAGTGAGCCATCATCCTGAGATACATAAGGATCGTATGGAGCCATGAACTCGGCGGCAATGACGGTCAGATACATCAAGACTAACGCGATCGCGCCCACTCGCGCTAATCCATTTCGTTGTAGTTGTTGCCACCAATTCATGAGAGGTTCGGGGATAAAGGATCGGCACAAGGCACTACCCCCAGATTAGTATAGATTTCACTCGATCGGGCGATCGTCTTTTTTGATACGGATGGGATTCGGGATTCGAGATTCGGGCTTCGGGATTTGGGATTCGGGCTTCGGGATTCGGGCTTCGGGCTTCGGGAATAGTCCCGTCATATCAATTCTCTAAATTACCGCTACAGATCTTTCCTGAATTGTGAAGTACAGTCTTTCCCCTTTCCCCTTTCCCCGCTCCCCGCAAAATAGTAACTTTATTTACGCCCAAAACTACTAGATTAAGAGTTCTGATAGTTGTTTTAAATTACAATCGATATTATTGAAAACCGGAATATCTGTAAATTCAGCTAGTTCGCGCAGAAATAGTGGAGAACTGGAACAGACACCAGAAATTGCATCGGGAACCAGCCCAAATTCATTCTTGAGGATGTTTAATCCACCAATTGCGCCAAAAGTATCGTGAGCCGCAAATATCAGCTTATGGATGCGCGATCGCACATCAGGCGATTTTAATAATAGGGCTGTTTCTCGTTGTAAAATACCATCAGCTAATTCAACACACCAATAATTCTTAGGATTGTTAGCATATTTTAGATCCAGATCGTTAAATATTTTAACCACTTCTTTCTCTTCTAATAGATAAGTAGATGGAAACCCAAAATGAGTGAAATCATTAACGATCGAAGCTCCAGCATCCTGCATATGCAAAATATCTTTGAGGCTAGCTGTACCCGTCACTTTGGAAGCGCGGACATCATAGCCCATCGTCGTCAATGCCCAGCAACAAGCCGTAGCACTAGTACTCTTACCAGAGTTCATGCTAGTCCCAATAAATAAGATTAGTCTCGATCGATCTTCTTTCTTATCAGTTTTCTTAGGCTTAATCAATGGATAGTTGCGAGTATTCAAAACTTCACCATTGGCATCACAGACATAACCTAATATTTTGATTTGAGTAGGTTCTTTGACTGATGAGTTTTTGACTTGGACATTGCCAATAATACCCGATCGAGCCAACAGATCGACCTTGTTTGTCATCGTCGAGGGAATCACACCCTCATAGAAATCGGGCGCATAGCGATTACCAAACACAAAAATTGCCGTCGAGCCTTCATTCAGCCGATGAATTCTACCTGACTTATTCTCTAGTTCGACATGTTGCCCGAGACGAGTAACTTTACCATAGACAACATCACCATTTTCTGGCTGTTTATCCAGAAAAATATAGTGCTTAATTTGTTTTCTACTAATCGTAAATGCCGCACTAGGGAGAATATACCAGTCAGGAATCTTTTGCATCTAATTCATCGAGAACTATTTACGCTATTTTCTCTTGACTCGATCGATCTATGCTGTGATGTTTTATGCAATCTACAATAATTTTTCTAAAGCTCTGCTTTTCTCTTTTTTTGCGTCCTCTGCGGATGGTGTCCAGTTTAAAAAACATCGATTACGATCGATCTAAATCTTGTGCCGCCAATATACGCGGTAAGATAATCAAAAAATAAGTCCACCACAGCACAATTAAGATCGCGACAGGCAAAGTTAACCAGATAGTTTGAAATAATAACCAACTACCCGCGATCATAAGTATTCCAGTCAAAATAATTGTCCAAGGCTGACACCACCAAGGCTTATGCTCCCAAAGATTTGTATTGCTCATGATTTAACTAATTGTTTTGCTAATCTTAATAAATTGCATCGCTAGAATTATTCAGTCTCGATCGAATCTTTAGACCGCTCTCCAGGTACCATGAAAACTAAATGGAATAACTCCAGGTAAAGCTAATCGACAGATTGGAGCTTCAGTAAGTCGATCGAAATCAAAGATCCACA
Source organism: Chamaesiphon sp. VAR_48_metabat_135_sub (assembly GCF_031418915.1). Classification (NCBI taxonomy): domain Bacteria; kingdom Bacillati; phylum Cyanobacteriota; class Cyanophyceae; order Gomontiellales; family Chamaesiphonaceae; genus Chamaesiphon; species Chamaesiphon sp. VAR_48_metabat_135_sub. The sequence continues at coordinate 8,908 of NZ_JANOJV010000215.1, forward strand.
CCTCACTTCGATCGTTATTGCCATCATAAACCACTGTCATAATCCAACCTCGATCGGGATTTAAGGCATCGGGAATATATAAGGGTTCGACTGTATACATATTCTCCCCCAAATCTGCTTCTGTCAAAGTTCCAGTTTCATAATCAAAACAACCAATTGCCCCAAAAAATTCACTATCTCCAGCAGATTTGCGTTGCAATGCTAGATAAGTATGTCGCCAAGATCGACCGATCGATTGCGGCGAAACCACTGGAAATTCACTACTGCGATCGAGCACTTCCTGCATCGATACAATCTTAGCCGTTTTTGGGTCGAGTCGAACTTCCCATAAATTGCCATTTGCAACCGTTGTCGTCGTACCTGTGGCAACTTCGCGTAAATATTCATTAGTTTGGGAAAAGTCTGTAAATCTCACAAAATCTAGACGAACTAATCCATCTGCTTCCACACAAGCATTCCCATAATGCCACTGAAACCAAGGCTCGGTTTCACCTCGACTCACCACATCAAAAGTTTCTCTGTCAACTACTAAAATCTGCGTCCTCGATGCTGGATGCCATTCTAAAGAATCGGCATAACTTTTAGTTCCCAATAAAACTGCCATTTTATCCATCTTTAATGGTGGTAGAAAAAAGATGAGATATTGACCTGCTAAGGCAAAACTATGAATGAAGGGTAAATCATTTAACTTGATGACAGTTTGCTGTTTGATTTGACCAGTGCGATCGCTTTTATATATATGTAAATTTCCCTGAATATCGACACCAATACTAAATATTTCTCCAGTCAGCGGATCGCGAAGGGGATGAGCCGAATAGGGCTGAGTAGGCTGGAGACTGCCTAAAGTTTCGACACCTTTTGTTTCGAGAGTTTCTAAATCCAAACTATGCGGTTGTCCGGCTTCCCATAGTGCTAATAATTTATCTGGTAATGCTAAGACCGAAGTATTTGCAGCATTTTTGAGACTATCTTGTTTGCTTAAAACTCTCCACCAAAAATTCCAAACTCCTTGAGGATCTGTCATGCCATAATTAGCAGAAAGAAACCGATCTTGCTGGGCTTCTGCTAAGTATCCACTAGTTTGGACATAACGATAAACCGCACTCGCTCCTGTCGATCGAAAATGTACACCCAAGATGGCACCATCGCCATCAAACCAATGTCCGACATGCTTGCCGCCACGATCTAATCTACCTGGTCCATTGCGATAGAGAGTGCCCTGCAACCCCGCCGGAATAGCTCCAGACACGATCGATAATGGTGTGAGCGCGAATTCTTCACCAGGTCGAGCGATCGCTTTTGCCCAGGCTTTTTGAGTGGGTTTGAAAGGTGTAGATACCATGAATTTAGTTGGTTATTAGCTACCATTTTAATCCTAAATAATAATTTCGTTGTACTGTCCGCATTGAGTTCGAGCGATCTGCGGGGTTTTAGGGCATATTAGACAAAGCAATTATCGATCGCCAATAGCTAACACGAGGACAAGTATGATTAATGCAAGCTGCAATTTCGATCCTGCAATCTTAGCGACGGGTAAGGGATTAAATACACAGATTTTGATTCGGCTGAGATCCGATCTACCAGAATCGCCGCGCCGCAATCTTAATTTATCACTGGCGATCGATCGATCCGGTTCGATGGCGGGTTCGCCACTGCATCATGCACTCAAAGCGGCTGAGTCGATCGTCGATCAATTAGCCGCTAATGATACCTTTTCGATCGTTACCTATGATGACTCGATCGATACCGTTGTACCACCGCAATCTGTAACTGATCAAAACGCACTCAAAGCCGCAATTCGCCGCATCCGTGCGGGTGGATTGACGAATTTGTCGGGCGGGTGGCTCAAAGGGTGCGAGCACGTCAAAGCTCACCTAGATCCGCAGCGGATCGATCGAGTTTTACTCCTCACCGATGGACATGCAAATGTGGGAATTAATAATCCTACCGTGCTGATGACCACAGCGGGACAGAAAGCCGAGGAAGGAATCAGCACCACAACTTTGGGATTCGGTCAAGGTTTTAATGAAGATTTGTTGATTGGGATGGCGCGGGCTGGTAATGGTAACTTCTATTTTATCCAGAGTATGGATGAAGCCAGCGAAGTGTTTGGGATTGAGTTGGACAGTTTGCGGGCTGTTGTCGGTCAAAATTTGGCAGTAACGATCGAGTTAGCTCCTGGGGTGAGTTTAGTCGATACATTGAGTTTGGCGCAAGTCAGCCACAATAAAGCTGGGGCGACGTTATTAACCTTGGGCGATCTGTACGAAGGTGAGGATAAATTGTTAGGCTTGAGCCTGAATATTGCCAATGCGCCGATCGGGCAGATGGCAATAATGAAGCTACACTACACGGCGGATATTGTCCAAAATGGTGCGATTCAAACCGTTTCCGGTAGCACCGAAATGTTTGCAACTGTGGGATCGATCGAGGAATCGGCAACTTCAGCATCGAGCGACGTGATGCTAGAATTAAGTCACCTGACGATCGCCAAGGCTAAAGAAACGGCTCTCACCCTCGCCGAGCAAGGCAATCGTACCGCCGCCGAGCAAACATTACGCGCGGTAATTAAGGATTTAAGCGATCGTGGACTCAATGAGAATTTTGAAATTGCCGAAGAAATCGAGCAACTCGAATATTTCGCCACTCGCATCGCCCAAGGCGGTTTAGGTAACGCCGGTAGGAAGGAATTACTCGATCAAAGTTACCAAACCCTCAGCCGCAACCGCAGCGATTTAGCTGGACGCGGTACCACCGCTGGCGATGAAGTTTCCGCCTTACCCACAACTACCGAAGTCGGTACTAGCATCGAATTGCACTGTGTTCGCGAAGGTGGCAAACTGAGAATTAAAGTAATTTCCGAGGGTTACGACTCCACCAAAAACGTCCAATTTCCCCGCGCAATTCGCGCCGAGGGCGCACGCTACACCGTCGAACAGTTGACATTAGCCAACGGCGGTTTCTATCGCGTAGAAGGCAAAATTTCGCGGTTGAAGAAGCCAGGAGAAGTAGATATCTTCGCGGCTGGTAGCAGTTATTCCCGCTCTGTCGCTACGGGCAAAGCATCCAAAGGAACGGCGACTGCTGCGGATTTGCCCACAACCGATACAGTGGGCGACGGCGTATTGGTACAGTGCGTCAAAGACGGTAGCAAATTACGGGCGCGAGTCGTGGCTGATGGTTATGAGCCAGATTGGAATATGCGGTTTCCTCGATCGGTTCGAGAGGAAGGTATGCTGTATGTAGTTGATGAGATTAAAACTGCGCCCGATGGCAAATCCTACATTGCCTGTGGCGAGGTAAGACGCTTCGTTCAGCCAGTTATTGCGGCGTAAATTACGATACTTTTTACAGTAATGATATCCACTTGATTGCCATTAGTCGATTACGCGAAGCTGCGGCTAAATATCCTGATGTTGCTATTCAAACTGAGGACTGGAACGAAATCGTTAAAATAGCAACTTGGCAAAATCTGATAGAAGTTCAGCAAACTTACACTTCGGCTGAGGCAGTAGAGAATTTCACAGTTTTCAATATTAAAGGTAATCGCTATCGACTAATTGTCTCCATCAACTATCCTAAGCAACTTGTCTCTGAGGTTATAGATGGAAAACGATCGATCTAAATCATGCTGAGAAATTAAGCGATCGATTTAACCTTCCAACAAACATATTTCTGCTTAATTGTAAGAATTAAAGAAGCCATTATTTTGTGTTTAGAATTCCGATCTATCTACGCCTCGATCGCGGGATAATAGTCATCGGGATCGTCGAATCCAGCGATCCAAGCGGCAGATTGATGACAGGTATCCATGTAAGGCGGAACGCGGAGAACGTGCAGGTGTCCAGTGGAGGGACAAATCACTTTTAACAACAGCAATGGCTCGTCATCCTCAAAAGCGATGCAAATTAATTGACGTTCGCCGCCAGCATCGGTATCTCGATCGCGAATTACACCCCCAACTTGTTGTAAGAATGTTTCATAGCCAATCCGCTCGATTAGTACCCGCCGAATCTCGACATTATCAGTTCTGAGAATTTCCTGTCCAGTCAACGAGTCTGAAGCAAAGGCATGACGATCGCTCACATGTACTCCCCGCCAGCGCAAGAAGAAGCCGTGTCCCCCTGGTAGAGCCGTAATACCGCTCCCAGCGATTTCGATCCAGTGGCTGACGTGCAATCCTTTCGGCAGGGTGGTAATGTGCCTACAGTCGCTAATATCCAAGCTTTCACAGGTCAGATTTTCAGGAAGATGGGAGATATTCATCGCTCCACTCAAATCGAGATGACCCAAAACGCGCATTCCATCGGCGGCGCGATGCCCTAAAATTAGAGTACGAGCGCGATCGCCTGACATTGGCTCTTGAGTAGCAGTTGTGGGGGCTGAAGTCACTCTTTTCGGAACTCGCCCATTAGACATCAATCGCCGCATCAGTCTGCCACCTCTACAAACGCATCTGGTCGATATTCGCGCTGCTTCCAATAGCGGTAAAATCCTTGTGGAACATCGATTTGATGGTGTTCTTCGTGAACTAAGGCTGCACTAGCCGCTTTAACTTCTAGAAATAAAGTCCCATTTCGTTCCCACAGTTGGACTAGTTGAGATTGGGCGAACCGATGGCTGTGTCCAGTGACTTCCCCATGCGCCAGCGTCGCTCCAACCTGTTGCTGGGCATAACTCGGCAACCGATCGATCCGCTGGATCATCACGTCTCCATGTCGATAAAGTATTCCCACGCGATTGCTTTGCATAGTCTCGCTGTCGATCTAAACTTAATAGTTGAATTGTACCATTTAGTTCAATCGGCTTGCCATGATTTCGATCGCATCGATTCGTCATCCCACTTAATTAGTAAGATAAAATAAAAACATTAGCATCAAGGTAAGCCGGATGTCAGATTTACTTACGAGAATCACGATTAATCCCAAACAGTGTAGTGGTCGTCCTTGTATTCGTGGGATGAGAATCCGGGTGTCCGATATTTTAGACCTGTTTGTAGCTGGACTTAATGCCGAGCAGATTCTTGCCGAAATGCCCGATTTAGAAGCAGACGACTTAAAAGCAGCCCTCTTCTATGCTTCGCGTAAATTAGATCGTCCAGTGTTGGTAGTTGCATGATGATTTGGATCGATGCACACCTTTCTCCTAGCATTTCGGTCTGGATAACCGCGACATTTGAGATATCAGCTCTAGCCTTACGAGATGTTGGGTTGAGAGATGCCGAAGATGCTGAGATTTTGAGGCTGCAAAGACACAAAATATTATTTTTATGACCAAAGATAGCGATTTTGTCGATTTGGTTAATCGTTTCGGATAACCTCCGCAAATTATTTTATTAACATGCGGAAATACCTCAAACGATCGATTAAAAGAAATCTTGACTTCCAAACTATCTGAAGTACTGGATCTATTAAATTCAGGCGAACCACTCGTCGAAATCAGTGGTAATTAGACGTATCGAACCACCTAAACCATGACCACCAAAGATAAACTTATTTGCGCCACCTACGCCCTGATTGCCTTATTAGCCTTACCAGCCACCTGGATTAACAATATCGCCTTCATGCAGCAGCCCAACAATTCCTTCATGGACTTTGTGAATGCTGCCTACGTCAATGCTGCTGCCGCTTCCCTTTCCAATGACCTCCTCTTCGTCGCCACCGCCGCATCAATGTTCATGGTCATCGAAGGACGGCGCGTCGGCGTTCGTTACCTCTGGCTCTACCTCGTCTTCTCCGCTCTCGTCGCCATCAGCGTCACATTCCCCCTATTCCTCCTCGCCCGACACATCAAACTCACCAACACCCCACCCGAACAAATCACCACCGAATCCTAGGAAAATCCCCTCCCAGGAGGGGTGCCCGTAGGGCGGGGTGGGTTCACCATTCGGCATCCCCCACCCATAAAGCAAGCGCGAATGATACCATAAATAGATAAGAAAGCTGTAAAGATATAAATACTTCAGCACTCATATTTTTAGATTAAACTCCCCCATCGCTTGCCCACTATGCTGAAAAAACTATTTGGCGATCCCAACGCTCGCAAACTGAAAAAGTATCAACCGATCGTCACTGAGATTACACTACTAGAAGAAGAAATTCAACAACTCACCGACGAACAACTCAAAGGGAAAACCACAGAATTCAAGCGCAGACTGGAGCAAGCGAATAATGATGAGGAAGAAAAAGAACTTCTCGACGAACTCCTCCCCGAAGCTTTTGCTGTAGTTCGCGAAGCTGGTAAGCGCGTCCTCGGTTTGCGTCACTTCGACGT
>NZ_JANOJV010000216.1:0-9383 GCF_031418915.1 Chamaesiphon sp. VAR_48_metabat_135_sub
GCGTCCCAGAAACCACCAGAGTTCGCCACCAACTAAGGTTAGTCCACCCAAAACTACGCCGATTTTGATTGGTAAAGGCTGTTCTATTTTGCGGAACGATCGATCTGTCGGCGAGTGGGGCATATCTGACTCACTCATCGGAAAAATTGAGATAATTGCACCGACTAAAATTGCTGCAAATTTCATAATTTTAACCCTTTTAATCTCAGAGCATTTAGCACAACTGAAATCGAACTAAATGCCATTGCTGCGCCAGCTATCGCCGGATTGAGTAACCATCCCGTCATTGGGAACAGAATTCCCGCTGCTAAAGGAATGCCGAGGACATTATAAGCAAGTGCCCAAAATAGATTTTGTTGAATATTTTGCATTGTGGCACGACTGAGCCGAATTGCTGTCACAATCCCCTGCAAGTCTCCTGAAATCAGCGTGATGTCAGAAGCCGCGATCGCCACATCTGTACCTGTGCCGATCGCCATCCCGACATCAGCCTGAGCCAAAGCCGGAGCATCATTAATCCCATCGCCAACCATTGCGACAATTTTGTGAGATCGCGTTTGCAGATCGCCAATAGTCTGGGCTTTGCGATCGGGACGTACTTCAGCCAGAACATTGTTAATCCCGACTCGATCGGCAATTGCTTTTGCAGTCCGCTGATTATCACCAGTCAACATCACTACTTCGATGTCCATTTTTTGTAATGTTTGAATTGCTTGAGCCGAGGTCGGTTTGACAGTATCGGCAACGGCAATTGCTGCTTGTAAATGTCCCTCGATCTCCACAAAAACCACTGTTTTACCAGCATCTTCCCAGCTTTCTTTCTGCGCCTTGAATGCGGCTGAATTTATGCCCATTTCATCGAACCAACGTTGGGTGCCGATCGAGATTTGTCGATCTTCGACAATACCTTTGACACCACTTCCCGCGATCGCTTCAAAATTCCTAACAGTTGGCAATTGTGAATCTTTATTTTGGAGATGAGCGTATTGAAGTAAGGCTTCAGCTAAGGGGTGTTCGGAGTTACTTTCTAAAGCACCGATCGATCGCCATAAAGTCAGTGGAACGAGAATATTCGGGCTATTCGGAACGAGATCTCGGATTGAAGTAGTATCTGTGACAACTGGTTTTCCCTGAGTGATCGTGCCTGTTTTATCGATCACGATCGTCTGGATTTTACGGGCGAGTTCGAGACTTTCGGCACCTTTAATCAAAATTCCATTTTCTGCCCCCTTGCCGATGCCCACAGTCACCGATGTGGGCGTTGCCAAACCCAAAGCGCAGGGACAAGCGATAATTAAAACGCTCACCATTGCGACGATCGAGAATGTAAAGTTTCCCGTTATGAGAAACCAGATCGTAAAAGTGGTAATTGCGATCGCAATAATTGCTGGAACGAACCAGCTTGTAATACTATCGGCGAGTTTTTGGATTGGTGCTTTAGAATTTTGGGCTTGCTGCACTAATTTGACGATCTGTGCCAAGGCGGTATCTTTGCCGATTTTGGTCGCCCGAAATTGAAAGCTGCCCATTTTATTGAGCGTTGCGCCGACAATTTCATCGCCGACTTGTTTGGTGACGGGAAAACTTTCGCCTGTGAGCATAGATTCATCGACGGTGGAAAATCCCGATACTATTTCACCATCGACAGGGATTTTTTCACCAGGGCGCACTATTACAATATCTGCGATTGCGACTGATTCGATCGGAATGTCAATTTCTGCACCATCACGCACCACCCGCGCTGTTTTTGCTTGTAACCCCATCAATGCGGTAATTGCCGACGAGGTAGCTCCCTTGGCGCGATTTTCTAACCACCTTCCCAACAATGTCAACGTGATAATCATCGCTGAGGCTTCATAATAAACCTCAGCGGATAATCCTTGGGATGTGAAATAGTTAGGATTTATGGTGATCCAAAATGAATAGAAAAAAGCGATATTTGTACCTAGAGAAATCAGCGTATTCATATCAGCGGTACGATGCCGAAATGCTCTCCATGCCGAGCGGTGGAATTCTCTACCCACCCAAAATTGCACGGGTGCGGCGAGAGCTAATTGTACCCAAGCATTTTCTAAACTAGATAGGAACGACGGAAGTTTGAGATTGAAATGGCTCAGGGTACCCAGTACTAGCAGGAAACTAAGCGTTGCGCCGATGAAAACTCTGCGCTGAAGATTGCGCTCTTGGCGTTGTTGTCGCCGAGTTTCCGGCTCATCTTCAGGGGTGAGATCTGCTGGGATGACTTGTGCTTGATAACCAATGTCGGTGACAGCCTTGGTGATGATGTCGATCCTAGTCTGTTGAGGATCGTAGCGTACACTTGCTCGATCGATACTAAAATTGACGTTACTTTCCACAACTCCTGGCACCTTTAGGATTGCTTTCTCAATGCTGTTAGCGCAGGAGGCGCAACTCATCCCCTGGAGTTTTAGATTTAGATCTTCCATGTCAGAGTCTTCATAAATTTGAGCATTATTCTAGATAAGATAAGAACAACATTGACATCATCTACCATAAAACTGTGAATTTCATCTTTCAACAACGCAGTGAAAAAGCTCGTCAGATAACCATTCAATCGTCCCTTTAAAATTGCGGGCGGGAGTAGGTAAAAGATCGACATAGGCGGCTTGACGAAGCAAATGTCCGAGATGACCTTTGACTTGATAATGGTCATAAAGATCGGCTACACTTTCATCTAAACCCAGCTTCATCAAAGTTCCCCGCAACCCAATGTCAACGGGAACGAGCGGGCGATTTTCGGTAAGTGCTTGCAAATTATGAGCAATCGCGGCTCCTTATTGTAAAGTGTGTTCCTTGGCTCCTTTCACACCATAGTAACCCGTGATACTGCCGAGTGATAACACTAAATTACTGTAATTGTAATGCAATCCAGAGGCTAATTTTACCTGTCGCTGCTGTAGATCGATCTAATCGATCGTATCTTGAATAAATTCAATCCCACTTTTATGTAAAAGATTGTCATAGCGGGGACAAATATAGCGAGTATTCATCTCACCCGTGAGAAATTCATAGAGCAGCGGTTTGAAGATAAATCTTGAACCTCTGTCGATTAGAATCGTGGGTACTTGATAATGCTGATGGCTGAGATGTAACGCCGTGAATAATCCGGTAAAGCCACCACCTAAAATTAAAGTGGGGAGCTGCTGGAATTTAATGAGTTCGTGAAAGTTGCTTGGCATTTTTGATAATTTTATTAATTCGATCGTTATTGATTCAGTATTTAGATATCTATCATGAAAGTATTTACTCTTTAGAATTATTGCCAAGTTCAGAAAAATCTTTTTGCAGATTCTTTAGATCCTGCTCGGATGAATCTTCGACATCAATAATTTCATTACGGGCAGAATCGATCGCCCTGATTAATTCATCCAATTTAATTTGAACTGCTTTAGCGTCACGGTTCTGGGAGTTTTGAATTAGGAAAACCATTAAAAATGTGATAATCGTCGTCCCAGTGTTGATAACTAGCTGCCACGTATCAGAGAATTTGAAAAATGGCCCTAGACTTGCCCAAATAATAATTACAGACACTGCTGCGATTGACGCAAAAGGAGATCCAACCGCTTCGGATGTATTGCGGGCAATTTGGTAAAATAGACTTTGTTTAGGTCTTTGTTTTCGCATGGGATGATATTCTCTTTATACAAATCGAATAATTCTGCGACATTAAAATCATGAATTGTGCTAAAAGATGAATCTAGCCAATGAAATTATTAGATAACTCAAGAGCATAATTGGTATCATCTTGCCTGTCGTGAGTCATAATTAGACATCGGTATTAGTTTGATATAATTATTGATGAGTTAAACATTCAATTTGGCAGTTATAGTTGCGAGTTCATGACCTAACTGCTCAATCGATTCTTGTTGCGATTTATCCTTTAAATTGCCATTTTCATCAAATGCTTGAAGAGCATTTCCAATTGCCTGTCGATCCGGTAGTACCAGCACACCGATATTACTAAGAATGGAACGCACATGAACCAATCCCCGTAAGCCTCCCAACCCGCCAGGGGAAGTACTCATCAAGATGGCAACCTTATCTTTGAAACACACTAAGGGGGATTCGTCCAGATCGGGACGGGATGCCCAATCAATCGCATTTTTCAGCAACGGCGTAATCGAACTGTTGTATTCTGGACAGGCAATCAGGAATCCTTGATGCGCTTTCATCATTGCTTTGAGTTTGCGGGCATTGTCTGGTAAGCCTTCGGACTCCTCCAAATCTTCGTCATAGAGTGGTAGGGGTAGATCGCGGAAATCTAGATAGGTAACTTCTGCACCTGCGGCTTTGGCTCCTGCGACGGCAATTTTCACCAGTTTTTTGTTAAAGGAATCTTTGCGGGCACTTCCGGCAAAGGCAAGAATTTTAATAGTGGGCATGAATTTCTCCTTTTAAAAGTTGATTTCGGTTGTTGTTTCGATCTACGTTATGTTCGATTTTCACACTGGAATTTAGCTTAAATGTGTCGATCCAATTTATACGGCGTTTCGACCAACACAGAGATCGCCAACGAACTTAAAGCAATAATTTTGATAATAGCGTTGATTGCGTGTGTATACTCCCATTGGTTACGATATCGCGTCCAATCTGCTGGAATGGGATCGGTTAACCATTTGGCAAATTCAGCATTCATTGGTGCAATAAATGTTATCCAACTCACAAATGCCAGCACCAAGAGAATTGCTCCGCTCAATGTCCAGTAAAAAGTTGCATCCCGATCTCGAACCAGAAATGTCAATATAATTGCCGTAAGAATCGCTGTGATTTCAAAAACTGCACCGACTGAGCCAAATAACTTGTAAACATTTTCAACAACTGTTACTCTCACCCAAAGTTGCTGGTCAAACTGCATTCTTTGTGGCAACTCTAGCAAATGTGTCATCGATAAACTGAGGCTAAACGCAGCCAGCATCAGTGTGATAAATCGCCAAGCTCTGATGAATGTCATTTTGTCACACCTCACAAAAACTCCGATAGAGATAAATATCAGTTAACTTCCCCAACTAGCTCTCGTTTGAATTTAAAGCCTGGGTAATGAGGTAATTCATTGATATTTTCTCCCGAAGCCAGGAAGCGAATACCGTTAGTAGCACCCACACGGATGGAGTCGCCAGGATCTATAAACTCATCGGTGATTGCATCCGTAGGCAGCTCCATACTGGTCGCAGGTGTCCCCATTGCCATCAAATGTCGATGCTCATTCTGAGAGGCTACGCCAACGAGTCCAACTGCATGTTCGCCCACTGCCTGAACTAGGATCAATGCTCGGACTTGCGGGGAACGGATATAAAAAGCGTGTGCCTTGCCTTGAGGGAGGAAGACCATTTCTCCCGCATTTACTACCATGACCTCACTATCTCCACAGTAGAATTCCATTACGCCCTCAAGCACGTAGTACGTCTCATGCTCCCACTGATTTAGATAAGGGGCTGGCTCGTTACCAGGTTTCGCTCGGTACTCAATCATTGCGTCGCGACCCCCCGAATCCTCTCCTTTGACTAGGAAGGAAAATAAACCACCCTTGTAGAGTGTGGTCGAGTTGAGTGTAGATCCGCGCTGGTAGGCGACTGGTAGTGCTGATTTAGTTTGGGTCATGATTCTCCAGTTATTTGTATTTAGTAACTTCGAGGCTTCGATCGAGTTATGTATAACTATCTACTCCAGCTTCACGATCATTTTGCCGATATTTTCTCCTGTAAATAGACCGAGAAATGCGTCTACAGCTTTGTCGATTCCGACCACGACTGTTTCCTTATTTTTCAACTTACCCGATCGATAATATTCACCTACCACATGTTCAAATTCGCTCTGACAACCCAACCAATCGCTAACAATTAGCCCTTTCATCGTCAATCGTTTAGTAGTGACATTAAACAGATTGCTCGGCCCAGGTTGGGGAATTTCGGCGTTGTAACCAGAAATGCCACCACAGGCGATAATTCGTCCATTCACGCGCAATGCTGAGAGCGCGGCTTCAAGCATTTCACCACCGACATTATCGAAATAAACATCAATCCCATCTGGTGCGGCTAGGTTCAATTGTTCGATGACTGGAATCACCGGACTGGTTTTATAATTGAAAACGCGATCAAAGCCGCATTCTTCCCGTAGAAACTTGACTTTTTCGAGGGAACCCGCCGCGCCGATGACTTCGCAGCCGTGTATTTTTGCTAGTTGCCCAGCTACATTTCCCACTGCACCAGCGGCTCCCGAAATAAAAATCACGTCGTCAGCTCTAACGTCTACTAAATACAACCCCGTCCAAGCGGTTAAACCCGTCATCCCCAAGGCACCGAGATAAACTGATAGCGGTTGCATGTCGCGGCTGACTGGGTGCAACTCTGGCGGTGTAGCGATAAAATATTCCCGCCAACCATAGTTAGAAGTGACGACATCACCTGGCTGGAATTCTGGCGCGTGAGACTCGACTACTTCACCGACTGCGCCGCCGCTCATGGGCTTGCCCAACTCAAATGGTGGTACATAGGATTTGCCGCCGTTCATTCGCCCACGCATATAGGGATCTACGGATATATAGAGGTTGCGAACGAGTACCTGTCCATCTTGGAGCGGCTCTAGTTTGGTTTCGACCAGGGCAAAGTTAGCTGCTGTGGGCATCCCCTGCGGGCGGGAAACTAGCTGAATCTCACGACTGATTAGATCTGACATAATTTTTCTCCGAGAAGGCTTCATGGACTAGGATTGAGTTACTGAAACGAGTGTGGTGAGAGATCGTGACCGATCTTTCGTTCCGATCGTTGTAGTAACTTACGATTCAGCAGAGCTGACACTTCGTGAACGGCGTTCGACCAATTGTTTGAGCTGGAAATAAGCTTCTTCTGGGGTGAGTTGCTGGGCGGTTTCATCGGGGATATAAAATTCCCAACTACCCTTGAAAGTGCCGGACGACAAAGCTGGGAATTAAGCCCATCATCAGTGCTGTTTCTCCCAATTTTTCGGCTCGTGCTGCGAGGGTGATTTCATCAGTAAATTGAGCTTAATTCATTTGGATTTTCCTCTAAATAATGTTTTAAAAGGATGTCTGAAAATTCAATTACTCAAGTAGTAATCGCCTAAAAGCTATAAATTATTTAATTCACGATCCTTCTAGTGAGATGTAGTGGCAAGCAGACTGAGCTGTTGTAGTAGTTCTTTCGCGGCTGGTGCAGAAGATGCGGGGTTTTGCCCAGTAATTAGTAGTCCATCTTTAACAACATAAGGCTGCCAGTCGGTTACTTTGGAATAATGCCCACCGTTTTGCTTGAGCACATCCTCGACTAGGAACGGAACGATCTCGGTCAATCCGGCTGCCTGCTCCTCACTATTAGTGAAGCCTGCTACCGATTTACCTTGCACCACAGGATCGCCATTGGCTGCCTTGACATGGCGCAGCACTCCTGGCGCATGACAAACTAGCGCAACTGGTTTACCCGCCCCTAGTGTGGCTTCGATGAGGGCGATCGAGGCTGCATCTTCAGCCAAGTCCCAGAGTGGGCCATGTCCGCCAGGGTAAAATACCGCATCGAAATCACCAGCAGCAATCTCGCCTAGTTTAAGTGTGTGCGCGAGCGCGGCTTGGGCGGCGGGATCTGCCTTAAAACGCTGCGTATCTTCAGTCTGCGAATCTGGAATATCGCTCTTGGGATCGAGTGGCGGCTGACCACCAAGCGGGGAGGCTAGGGTAACGATCGCACCTGCGTCTTTAAACGTATAGTAGGGGGCGGCGAATTCTTCAAGCCAGAAACCAGTTTTTTTACCTGTATTGCCAAGCTTGTCATGTGAGGTTAGCACCATTAATATTTTCATCTTGACTCCTTTAATTACTTGGATTTTTTCAACTAATATAAGTTCGATAATCGCGTGGAATAGCATTACTTAAATGCTTTAGCTAAAGCCTCAAATTCCACCATTAGTGACTTGTCATGAGGCGTTACAGGTGGAATCTTTTTGTTGATATTAAGGAATTGATAAACCGCCATCTGTGCCACCCGCACTGAATATTCGACCGTAAACACCACATCTTCGGGAATCTCAACGAACTGACTGATAAAAGCGAGGTTGCGGGAATTATGGGGAATTGGTAGTGGTCGATCGGTACGCAAGCGCGGCATAAACATACTGGTGATGTATGGCATCCGGCAAGGGATACAGTTCGCCGATGTCATTGTGTCTAAATCGAATCGCAAATGACCGCAGAGTTCTTGGAGGATGTCGGCACCATTACATTCAGCCATCGGTTTGCGAACGAAATCACCCACGCGATCGGGAAACAGTGCATATCCCCAGAACACCTGCACGTCAGCAGGTTGGCCGATAAAATGGGGTTGATGAGCCAGAACGATCGACATCAACCAATTCGAATCTTTAAATGTCACCAATCCGCCAATTCCCGCCTTGTTACCGCTAAACTCAAACATCTTGTCAAAAAATGCCGGATTTTTGAGCGTGACAGTAAAAGACTCCCAGCAAGACTCGGCAATACTGCTATTAAATACAGCCGGATGCCCGAACCCAGAGTTTTCTGCCGCCAGCTTTTCCCAGAGCTGCCAACTGGTACAATCCTTTTTAGTCAACTGTTTGGGCGCACTCGTCATCGAACCCAAACTCGAAGCGTCAGTCATCGAGCCATTCTGGAGGAAGACTAGATCGCCATTTTCAACGGCAATGGTTTTACTTTCACCTGCTTGTTGATAATGAATACCTGTGACAACCAACTTATCTGTGGCGATGTGTCGCTCTAGATCCGTTACTTGACAATCCACATAAAAATGGACATTTTGAGTTGCCAGCCAACTTTGCAACGGGCGCACAAAAGAATCGTACTGATTGTAGACAGTGCGCTTCACCCCAGCAAGAGTTTCAATCCGTGAGAATTCCATCATGAAGCGGTGCAAATACCGCTTGAACTCAACGGCACTATGCCACGGCTGAAAGGCGAAAGTAGTCGCCCACATGTACCAAAATTCCGTCTCGAAAAAGCGTGGGGAGAGCCAATCGGTGATACAGCTATTACCTAATTCAGCTTCACCAGCTTCAGTTAGTCGTAATAGTTCCTGACGATCGTGCATCGAAAAGCCCATCGAACTAACAGGCACTTTCGCCCGCCGACTATCTACCAGCCGCGCCATCGCGTGAGACTTATACTTTTCGTTAAACTCGATCGTTTCATCAAATACCGTTTTCCCTGGCAGAGTCAACGAGGGAATCGACTTAAATAGATCCCAAGTACATTCATAATTATCCGTCGTCAACATCCGCCCTCCGCGCAGGGAGTAACCATCGGTTGGGTTCCCCGCTCCATCTAAACTCCCGCCCATGACGGGCTTGGCTTCGAGGATCGTAATATTTTCGCCCGAAAA
>NZ_JANOJV010000217.1:0-9771 GCF_031418915.1 Chamaesiphon sp. VAR_48_metabat_135_sub
TCCTACACGCCAACTCGCATGGGCGATCGAGTCTGCTGAAATTCGACTAAAGTGGGAACGACCATCGACTTACCAGTCATTTCTACAGGTTGGGGGATCTGGAGAATTTCGAGAATTGTCGGTGCGAGATCTGCTAATTTACCATCCTCACGGAGTAGAACATCGGTACCATGCCCCTGAAGTTGACGGCGTTCGCCTTCTACTAGAATTAATGGTACTTGACTGGTGGTGTGGGCCGTCCAGGGATTACCCGCTTCGTCGCACATATATTCAGCATTGCCGTGATCTGCAGTGATAATCGTCGTCCCGCCGATTTTGCCTACACCTTCTAAGAGCTTACCCATACAAGCATCTACAGTTTCGATCGCTTGAATCGTCGGTGCCATTTTACCTGTATGTCCGACCATATCGGGGTTAGCATAATTGACCACGATTAAAGCATATTTCTGTTTGGCGATCGCACTTAGGACCACATTCGTTACTGTCGCTGCAGACATGGCTGGAGCGCGATCGTATGTACTTACCTGGGGACTGGGAATCAATTCCCGATCTTCACCTGGAAGGGCTTCTTCTAACCCGCCATTGAAGAAGTAAGTCACATGGGCATATTTTTCAGTCTCTGCGACCCGAAACTGTGCTAAACCCCGCTCAGCGATGACTTCTCCGAGTAGATTCTTGAGCTGTTGTGGCTCAAAAGCGACTAGTACGGGTAGTGTCGAGTCGTATTGGGTAAAAGTAGCAAACGTCAGAGGCGTAATTTGCTCGCGGATGAAGCCAGTGAATTTTGGACTTACGAAGGCACTGGTGAGCTGTCTAGCCCTGTCGGGACGGAAGTTAAAGAAAATTACTCCGTCTCCAGATTCGATCGCACCTGGAGCAATTCTGGTGGGGTTGATGAATTCATCGGTTTTGTCTGCTGCATAACTATTTTTCAGCACGGTAGTCGCAGTTTCACCGCTACCAGATCCAGATTGGGTCATCACATCGTAAGCTAGCTTGACTCGATCCCAACGATTATCTCGATCGAGTGCGTAATAGCGACCGCTAACAGTTACAATCTTACCCACGCCAATTTCAGCGGTCGCCTGTTCGATTTTCTCGACAGCTAGTAACCCATCGCGCGGATCGGTATCGCGTCCGTCAGTGATAACATGAATACAGACTTCTGTCAGATCTCGATCGCGAGCCAGTTGCAATAAGCCGATGAGATGATCTACATGGGAATGAACTCCACCGTCCGAACACAGTCCCATAACGTGGAGTTTGCTCTGACGCTGTTTGACATCCCCACAAACTTTTACCAGCGCGGGATTTTCCAGAATACTTCCATCCTTGACAGCATCCGAAATCCTTACCAATTCTTGAGGGACAATTCTTCCTGCGCCGATATTTAGATGCCCGACTTCCGAATTACCCATCTGTCCATCGGGTAATCCTACTGCTCGTCCAGATGTGTCGATTAGAGTATGTGGATAAGCAGCCCACAGGCTATCAATATTCGGTGTTTTGGCTTGAGCGATTGCATTGCCGTGGATATCTGGTCGATATCCCCAACCGTCTAAAATTACTAGCACCACCGGAGCTATAGGTGCTTGCGCCATGTTAATCTTCGCCTTTTGTTGAGAATAAGGTCACAGCTATCATAGCAGTTATGAGTAATTCTCGATCGAGTCTACTCACATTTTGTCCCAATGCATAGATACTATTAATTCCACTCATGACTAGTTACGAATTTACCTGCTCGGAAAACCTTATCGCTGGTGTTGATGAAGTGGGGCGGGGTGCATTGTTTGGAGTAGTAGTAACCGCCGCTGTTATCTTACCCAAAAGCGCACTGATTGACTGTCAGAATTGGGGTATCAAAGATAGTAAAAAACTCTCCGCTCGGCGGCGAGAAATGTTAGTACCGCAAATTCAACAAGTCGCGCTCGCGTACAACATTGGCATAGCTACAGTAGCGGAAATCGATGAGTTAAATATTTTGCAAGCAACTTTAGTTGCCATGCATCGAGCGATCTCTGGCTTAGAAGTAACCCCAGAATTGTGTTTGATAGATGGCAATAAACCGATTCCCAATTTAGATATTCACCAGCAAACTTTAGTTAAAGGTGAAGATCGATCGATCTCGATTGCTGCTGCCAGTATTTTAGCAAAAGTTTGGCGCGATCGATTAACGATTGAACTAGGTGAGATTTATCCGATGTACCATCTTGCCAATAATAAAGGATATGGTACCGCTGCACATCTCATCGCGATCGAAAAATATGGAATCACTCCCGAACATCGACAATCATTTAGCCCTTGTCATCGGCATTCTGTCTAATTAAAATGCAATAGCCCTGACTTCTTCAAGAAGTCAAGGCTATATTCTAACCTGGTTAATTACTATTACTAAGCGGCGCAAGTGACGGGGATATTCCCGAATCCCGAACCCCGATGTTCAGATGAATAGTCTCTTTATTTACACCGCTGAATACTAGTGACTAGACGCTAACAATAACTTTAGGTGCAGGATATACACCTTTAGCGTATTTAGTCGCAAACTCTTCTAAGGAAGCAGTTTTGATTTTGCTAGCATTCCCAGCAGCCCAGAAAGCTGTGTAGCGTTCTGCACATACTTTTTGCATGTATTTAATCGATGGTTTTAGGAAGTGGCGAGGATCGAATTCTTCAGGCTTGCTGAATAATGCTTCGCGCACTGCTGCGGTGATAGCTAGGCGATTGTCGGTGTCGATGTTGACTTTACGAACACCACATTTGATCCCTTTTTGAATTTCTTCTAAAGGTACACCATAAGTTTCAGGGATTTTACCACCGAACTTGTTGATGATTGCGAGTAAATCTTCTGGTACAGAAGAGGAACCATGCATAACTAAGTGGGTGTTGGGAAGACGGTTGTGAATTTCTTCAATCCGGCTAATTGCCAAAATTTCCCCAGTTGGTTTGCGGGTAAATTTATAAGCACCGTGGCTGGTACCGATCGCAACGGCTAGTGCATCTACACCAGTTTCTTCTACGAATTGTACAGCTTCATCGGGGTCGGTGAGCAGTTGGTCGTGAGACAAAGCACCTTCAAATCCGTGGCCGTCTTCAGCTTCGCCCATGCCTGTTTCGAGTGAGCCTAAGCAGCCTAGCTCGCCTTCTACGCTTACGCCGATCGCGTGAGCGACTTCTACTACCCGACGGGTAACATCGACGTTATACTCGAAGCTTGCTGGAGTTTTAGCATCAGCTTCCAAGGAACCATCCATCATGACGCTGGTAAAGCCCTGTTTCATTGCTGAGTAGCAAGTTGCAGCACTGTTACCATGATCTTGGTGCATGGAGATCGGAATATTTGGATATGTTTCCACAGCCGCCAAAATCAGGTGGCGCAGAAATGCTTCACCTGCATAAGTCCGCGCACCGCGAGAAGCTTGTAAGATTACTGGGCTGTCAGTTTCTTGAGCAGCCTGCATAATTGCTTGGATCTGCTCCATGTTGTTGACGTTGTATGCTGGAATACCGTAGCCGTTTTCAGCCGCGTGATCCAACAAGAGTCTCATTGGGACTAATGCCATTAGAATTTTCTCCTATATCTAAATCTTTAAATATTCGATCGACAGATCGTCAATTCACGATTAATAACTAAGGATACTTTACCAAATATTTGTAGGTCTCGATCCGATTCGCGCTAAATTAAATTGCCAAACAACAAAGGGAGCAGTATAAAACTACTCCCTTCAGTTAATCTTGCAATGGGACGCCCGAGGGTCGAACTCGGGGCCAGTCGGTTAAAAGCCGAATGCTCTACCACTGAGCTAGCGTCCCGCTTAGGCGTGAAAATATCGCGCCTTTACTAATATAGCATGGGAATTAAAAATTTGGCAAGTTTATTTTAATTAAACTTGGCAGCAAAAGTTACCTTTGTACTCAAAGTCTCGCCTGGAGCTACGTGAAGCAGATCTGTACCTGTATTTAAACTGTTCCGTGGAGCTGTCCAAGGTTCGAGACAGTAAAAGTTTTTGTCTTCGACAGTCCAAAAAACGATCGTCCGATAGTTTTCGCTCGATGTCATGGTAAGAGTGAGATTTTGACTAGCATCCTTGACGGTGGCGACGGTACCAGTGATGGTAGTAAAGGCTGCATCGATTTCAGCTTGGCTAAAGTCAAATTTGCCTACGAAGGCGTGAGTTTCGCCTGTTTGCTTCTCGGTATAGCTAGTTGAGGGAATCTCAAATGTCAGGCTATTCTTATCTGGTGCGAGGAAATAAGGATGCAAGCCACTGCTAAAAGGCATTGGAGTGCTAGATTTGTTGGTATATGTTTGGTCGATCGTCAATTCACCACCAGAAATGCGATAGGTGAAGCTAACGCTAAAATCAAAGGGATAGACGGCACGGGTTGCGTCGTTACTTTCCAATGTCACTGTCAGATTCGCGTCAGTAGTTGTAGATTGATGGGTGACTGTCCAAGGTAGTTCGCGTCCAAAACCGTGCTGTTTGAGCGAATATTGTTTATCGCCAATCGAGTAAGCATTGTCAGGCAAGTTACCACAAATCGGAAATAGAATCGGGAAGCCACCGCGCACGCTCAGACTCGGATCGTCATTAAATCGACCGGCATCTAAGTACATTAACTCACGATCATTCACTTTCCAGCTAGTGGCAATTCCGCCTCGATCGGGGTAAATTGTCAGAGAACTTTGGCTCTGGGTATCATTTAAGACGTAGACTGGTTCGGATTGAGACTGCTTAGTGATGGTAAACATAATGTAGTTGGGAGTTGAGAGATAAATAACAACTTACGTTAATAGCTCGTAACTTATTAAGCAAAGAGACGAGCAAACGAGTATTATAGTTATATAGGCTACACGATCGCTGTTACGTAAATATCGATCGAGTAATTCAAAATTGGCTGCTGACATGAAAATTCTCAACTAAACCGATCGCTTCTAGTTAATTTTGGGAAAGATAATCTAGTCACTACTTATATCACTACTAGATTCCCAGTTCCGCTGCCAGATTTATTCGTTTAGGAGAGTTTACCATGTTACACCGCAAGATTTATCAAATGTGTGAAGATGGTCGGGAAGTATGTATTTTCCTCAGAGACCAACAACGGTGGATCGAACGTGCGCGGATTACTGATATCGAAGGCGATCTAGTGACGATCCGCTATGAGACTGATGAAGATGATGAAGTCTCAGCCTGGGAAGAAATGGTACGCCTGGAAAGTATCGCCTCTATCAGTCAGAAATTAGCCTCCGTTCATCGTGGGAATAGCGAGCCGCTAGTCTCCGATGACTGTCACGAATTGGAGCAAATTCGCCCTAAAACAACTCCTGAAGAGTAAGGTCTTGGGTGTTGCGGACTTGTGAGTCGATCGATGTCGGAAAAAAGTAAAATAAAACTACCTTTCCGACCCTACAACTACAGTACTTCAGATCTATGGCTAGTTATACTGATGCACAGATCGCGGCTTGGTTGAGAGGTTTACTCGCGATTGCTTGGGCTGATGGCGATTTTAGTACCGCCGAGCGCGCAACGATTATCGAGCTAACCACAACCGAGCTAGCTGTTCGACTAGATGTAACTCATTTCAACCCGATTAGCTCAGACGAGTTAGCTGCAAGCTTCGGTCGCAACTCCCAGATTGGTAGAAATTTCTTGCGGACAGCGATGATGGTGGCTGTAGCAGATGGTGTGTATTCACCACCAGAAGCCGAGTTATTGCGCGAATTTCACCAAGTTCTCAATGTAGACATCCAGGTTTTGACAGCCTTGGAGACTACGATGATAAGCGATTCTCCCCCCGCATCAGGTGTCACAAACACCCAAAAGCTTGATGTTCTATTACCCGTGCGTGAATGGCTCGATGGCTTAGAACTCCAAGATCCCAGACTAGCGCGGTTGCTATGCAAATTTATTCCGTCTCAATGTCCCTTTGAACGAGATATAACTCTTTTCGGTCACAAAATTGTGCATATCCCGCCCTTATGCAAACTTAATCCGCTCTACGACCAAACTGTTGGTTTGCGCTTCCGTGCCCTCTCTTACCTCGCAGATGAATGCGGTGAAGATGTCTCACCATATTGTTCTTAACATCAAAGCAATCGGTTTACAGGGGTTCGGGGTTCGGAAGATGCGTTGCTCAAGTGAGGGGAGATAACTCAATTGAGCAACGCATCTTTCCCCTTTCCCTTTCCCCCTCTCCTACTGAGCTGGACACACAACCTTCGACCCTATCGCTCTCTCCGCTGACTGCGCCGCGATTAACCGCACTCGCCCCTTCTTTTCAAACACCCATCCAATGGCTGGTGGTGGGTATTTCCGTGGTAGATCCGCCGTCGTAGCTGGTGTAGCTTTAACTGCACGAGCATCTTCCCACAGAGCTTCGCTCTCTTGGGGTTCGCGAGCATTTGGCGGCAATCCACCGCGCCCAGTCATATAAAATTTATGATCCCGCTGACTGGCACTACATGCTTGGGAAATCTGTTTGCTCGCATCATTGGGAGCCGCAACAAGTTCGCCCTTATTTTTACTTGGATCAGTACCTGGGGTGTTAATCTGGACGTTCCCACTTCGCCCGAATTCCGAACTAACGATGATGTCGCTATTCTCAGTTCGCAGCGGACGGAATTGGATACCAAATACGCCTTGGGCATTAATGTTCACATTACCACCCTGACCTTTAATCGCACTGGAAACAATGTCGCTATTTTCTTTGGGGACGGCAATCAGAAATTTTGAGTCGAGGGCAATATTACCCCCATCGCCGCCCTTGGTGGAACTTGTCGAAATACTACTATACCGTTGCATTAACACCCACTCCTGAGTCGCGATGTTAATATTTCCACCCTTGTCTGTTGATTCTACCGAAATATCACCTCGATCGAGATTTAGTTGCTTACTCCTAATGGTGATACCGCCAGAACGATTTTTGCTGTCGATTGTTTCTGGTTTATAAGTTGTAATAATTCCGCCCGTGTTGAGCAATGATATATTTCCGCCAGCATCGAGGGTAATTTTGCCAGCATTACTATTATTGCGCAAGCTACTACTCGCTATTTTAGCTTGATAAGAGTTAGTATCATCTTTCACCAAGGCAAGATTAGTATGACCAGCAACAGTAATATTGCCGGTTGTTGTAATATCGATGTTTCCGGCATTATATCCGGTATTTCCTGTCTTACCATCTTGAGTTGTTAAATCAAAAACAGTAGTTAAAATCTGACCTTGGTTGAATACTGCTAATTCACCAGCATTAATTTTAATATTCCCACCATTACCCTGTGCCTTGTCCTCGATCGTACTGTTGATTTGATTGCGGTTTCCCAATGATACTTTACCTGGCGTTGAGATCGTGATATTTCCACCATTTCCAGTCCCCGTTACACTAGTGGAGATAAGTGATGCGGAAAACTCATCGCCTTCTAATGATTGAACAATTCGATCTTCATTGATGGTGATATTTCCGGTCGCTGTAATGTCAATATTTCCGGCATTCCCCTTGGTGTTGAATTCGTCAAATGCCCCTAAAGAGCTAATAATTACACTGCTATTAGCAACTACCAGTTCCCCGACATTGAGAGTAATTCCCCCACTGTTTCCCACCCCATTATCTCTAATCGAACTCAAAATTGCGCCGCGATTGACGACCGATAATTTGCCAGGAGCAACCAAGGTAATTTTGCCAGCATTGCCTTCTCGATAAGTACTGCTCTCTATTTTAGCTAAGGCATCTCCCTCATCCAAGATCGATCGATCTTTAGTACCAGAGATAGTAATATCTTTGGTGGTTTTAATATCGACACTTCCAGCATTTCCCTTCTGCCCAGTTGGACTAGCCTCGGCAAAAGTCAAGATTTGACCACCATTGCGTAATTCAAATGAGCTAGCATCAATCTGAATGCCCCCACTATCGCCCGTTCCCGTCGATTGAACCGTACTGACGATCGCATTGCTATCGCTAACTAATACACTACCCCCAGCGGCGATCTTAATTTTACCGGAATTCCCATTGCCAAAGGTACTAGCGGCAATGAGCGATTCAGCACCGCTGAGTGTCCGCACATCTGGAGAAGTAGGTTCGGATAAATTAAAATGGCTCTCTCGTAGTTAAGGTTATAATTTAAACTTATTAAAGAAATCGGAGCGAAGCGGAGATTACTTTAATAAGCAAGCCAACAGTTTTTCTCTCATGAGATTAAAGCTCTTGAATCCATAGCTTTGACGTACAATTAATTTGATTTTTGTATTAAGTCCCTCCATGGCACCACTTGTGGTTCTGCTTAGAAAGTAATTAGCAATTTCTGGTAAATGATTTTCTAATGTATTTGCCGCACTTCCGAGTATAATTCTAGCAGAAACTAACCATTTCTTGATTGCCTTCAAGCCGCACTTAACAGTGAGATTACTTTCATATATATCTCGCAGATCTTCTTTTAATTCGTAAGCTATACCTAGCAATGGTGATTGATGCAATAATTCAGATAAATCCTGAATTTCTTGCTCTGACAAAGACTGGTTATTGCTTAACAACAAGTAGCGATTTTTAAGTCCTTTAAAGTCTAAATCAAGTCGAAGCTTATTGAGAGATTTATTGACCAACTTCATCACATGAAATCTATCAATCGTAATCACTGCATTCGGAAAAACTTCTTTGATTACTTTTGGAAACCCACCCCACATATCTACACATACTTCTTTCACTGAATCTCTAACAGATTCAGGCTGCTGCTTGAGTACAGCTATTATATCGTCACTTTTATGAGAATCAATTACTTCTAATAAAGAACTTTTATCTAAGTCAACAAGGACTGTCGCAAATTTTCCTTTTCCTTTCCGACGACTAAACTCATCTAAACTCAAGCGTTGTGGAGCACCCCAGTCTTTTTTTTAAATTCTGTCTCAGCAACCTTACTAAATATTCTCTGAATCTGGTCTGTGCTTAAATCTTCACTACGACTAACTTGCTCGCAGCTTGATTCTTTGACTCTTTCATAGATATATTTTTGGTATCTTTGGGTAAATCTTTGTCTCTTCTCTGCCCATACTAGTTGCTCAGTTGGATATTTTGGCAGTTATTACAATAGAACTTCCGTCTAGGAACTTTCAAGTATACTCCAGCTCCACTAATTGATAAATCTCTAATTAATATGTGACTAGTTTGATGAACTATATCTGTGTAACTTTGACAATTAGGGCAGTTAATACCCTCATTAGTTAGCTGTAAATGGATAAATATAAATTCAGCTTCCTTATAGCAAGTGAAAACGGTGGTATTCGGTAAATTTAATAAAGAGTTTAGATGAAAGTCCATATTGAGGAGGAGTGTAAAATGTAGCGATCGTTACATTTTACACTATTTAGCGGAGAGAGCCCTCAGATCGACCGACTAAACAGCCGTACCAGATTTCGATACAATTCTTCATAGTTCATGTACTGATGTTGGAATAGAAACAAGAATGACATTCTTGCTCGAATTCAGGGTTATCTCCAGACAAGGAGAAATCGGGTCAGTATTGGGGTGCAAGCATTTCAAGATAACTTATTGCAACTATGCGGTCGATCGCATAGTGTGGCTGATATTTACGCTGCTGTAGAGCTACTTCATCGAGGAGGTGTCAAGAACTGGAGTTTGGATCTGATTTCTGGTTTACCGCAACAAACGTTGGCTGATTGGGAGGATTCTTTAAAATGTGCGATCGATCTCAATCCCCAGCATATTTCATGTTACGATTTAATCGTTGAGGCGCAGACTCCATTCGCCAAACAATATCAGCCAGGG
>NZ_JANOJV010000218.1:0-6554 GCF_031418915.1 Chamaesiphon sp. VAR_48_metabat_135_sub
GGCACTTTGCCATGTTCGCTATGCAGAATTCTCGCACCCTCTTTGACGGACTTAATATAAGCCTCCACACTCAAAACTTTCTCGGTACTTGCCAGATCAGTTTTATTTAAGATTGTAATATCAGCATAGGTAATTTGTTTAAATGCTGCTTCGCTATCAAAGTGTTCGGGGGTAAATGTTTCTGAATCAACCATCGTTACGATCGAATCCAATCGCGTCATATCTCGTAATTCTGTGCCCAAGAATGTCAAGATAATCGGTAATGGATCGGCGACTCCAGTAGTCTCAATCACCATGTAATCAACCTTGTCTTCCCGCTCCAATACCTTGTAAACTGCGTCTACTAAATCCTCATTAATAGTGCAACAGATACAACCATTACTCAGCTCTACCATCCCTTCATCGATCGATACCAGCAGTTGACTATCGATATTGATATCACCAAATTCATTGACTAAGACAGCAACCTTTAGGCCCTGTCTATCGCTCAGAATATGGTTTAATAAGGTAGTTTTACCACTACCCAAAAACCCAGTAATAATCGTCACAGGCATTCCCCGTTTGGGAACTTCGAGCGTAGCTGTGGTTGGATGCGCGATCGTTTGAGTCATGTAGATTCCTTAAATTAAATAGCAAGGCATTCAGTTAATTGTGTTCTAATTGCCTCAGCGTTCAAATTTCTTCCGATAAATACCAATTGATTAGCATTAAGTGGTGGAGAACGACTGGCAGATTTTTCTACCGAAATGCTCTTCATTTCATACCGTTTTCCACTCATTTGGAGAACATGACGCAATTGGCTACCCTGAAATTTGAGGATACCTTTAGCTCGATAAATATCTGAAGGTAATCGATCGAGAAAGTCCTGAAACTTGGGTAAAATGAGCGGTAGATCGCTCTCAAATGAAACTGCGATAAATCCATCATTTAGAAAATGATGAGAGTGTTCGTGACTCGATTTGGACGATCTGAGAGTATTATTAATCCCCACATCTAAAATCAATGGTAATGGGACTCGACTATATTCAGTCGTAATAATCCGTGCATTTGGGGCGATCGATCGAATATAGTTCTCCAACTCAGCCACAACTTTAGAATCGACTAAATCGGTCTTATTCAACAGAATAATATCGCCAAAAATCAGTTGATTTAATGCGGCTTCACTATGATAATGCTCCGATGTAAACGATGCTGCATCTACTACTGTCAGCACCGAATCAAGCCTAGTTATCTGCTGTAACTCCGTAGTTGTAAAGCTTCGCACGATCGGCAATGGTTCGGCAATTCCTGTCGTTTCAATTACCAGATAATCGATCGATTCAGCCCGATTCGCAATTGCCCAAACCGCATCAACTAAACTTTGATTAATCGTGCAGCAAATACAACCATTAGCTAATTGCACCATATTTTCATCCACAGCTACCAATAACTGTGAATCGATATCGATATCCCCAAATTCATTCACAATTACCGCAACTTTCAAACCCTGCCGATTGTTGAGAATATGATTGAGTAGCGTTGTTTTACCACTCCCTAGAAAGCCTGTGACGATCGTTACAGGTATTTCATGTTGAAGAAGCTGCGCTGACTCCGCACAAATTTGGGTAACTGAATCAGTCATAATTCTCCCCCTCCTCAACTCTGCGAATAAGTCTCAGTCAGTTGACAAACTAATGCCCGCTTTTGCATCATCTGAAAAATGTTATAAAATCCATTAGCACGAGAAGGAGTTAGGCTGACATCTAGTCCAGTTTGCTGAATAAAATGCGGCGTTAATTTCATAATTTCGGTAGGAGTCAACCCATCCAATCCTTCCACTAATAAACCCACTAATCCCTTCGTAATTTGGGCATCAGAATCAGCTTGAAAGCTGACCTTTCCCGCATCAACCGTCGCTGTCACATAAACTTGCGATGCACAGCCAGGAACGCGGTTCTCTGGGATTTTCTGGTCTTCAGGGAACGTCGCAAGACGTTTGGCAAAGTGCAGCAGGTACTCATACCGCCGTTTTGATTCCGATATCTGTTGGAAACGTTGGATAATTCGACCCAGTGCGGGCGGTAGTGGCTGGGAGACTGGCGACATATCAATCTGAGGCGAACCATTATTACAGGAATGATAACCATTATCATGATATCGGATTTTCAGCTAGTTTAACAGATAGAATGATAATCGTTCTTACGCTTTGGTGATGATTCATCCATGCTCGATCCATTAACGACGCTCCCCGAATTCATCGATCGACCGAATTTGGGTTGCGACTGGTAGCCAGCTAGACGCTCGAAATCATCCTTTATTGCAAGATGTTTTGGCTGCTCATCCGATCGAATGTGTCAATGGGTTGCCTGTCGTTGATGAGCATCTGCGCTGGCAAGGCTGCGAGTTATTTATCATGGGTGGTTTAGCAGCATTACGAGTTGGCCCAGCGGCTCGAAATCTCTCAGGTGCGAGGGCTGCAAGCGTTGGCGTAGCCTACCGGAGGTAATCGAATCGTTCCAGCTTTGACGAAATCTACTATTGCCAGTATCAATGGATAGATACAGCAAAAATCATTGAATATCTCTCTGCCTAACGTTCGCAATCACCGAGCGAACTTGATGTATGTTATGGTTGAGACTATTCACGATAATGATTCTCATCCTTAATATTTCATGCTAGAGATTCAGCAATTAGCTGTTAATTACCGTGGCGTGCGTGCTTTAGAGCAAATTGACTTTCGGATCGAGCCAGGTGAATTAGTGGGGCTAATTGGGCCGAATGGAGCGGGTAAGAGTACATTACTCAAGGCGATGCTAGGGCTAATTCCGACCGCTAGCGGTACGATAAAATATTGTACTTGTCCATTGTGTCAGCATTTGGAACGGGTGGCATATGTCCCCCAAAGATCTCAGGTTGACTGGGATTATCCAATTACCGTTTGGAATGTGGTGATGATGGCGCGTACCCGTCAATTAGGTTGGTTGCGTCGTCCAGGTGCAGCGGCGAAGGCGATCGTCAATGGGGCACTCGATCGAGTTGGGATATTGGATCTCAAAGATCGGCGGATTGGGGAGCTTTCTGGTGGGCAACAGCAGCGCGTATTTTTAGCCCGCGCCCTCGCTCAACAAGCAGATTTGTTCTTATTTGATGAGCCATTTACGGGCATCGATAAAAAAACTGAAGCCGTACTTTTAGAAGTTTTTGCGGAACTGCGAACTGCGGGTAAAATTTTGCTAGTTAGTACCCACGAATGGGGAAAATCTTTGAGCCAACTCGATCGAATTTTGCTGCTCAATCAAAGTCTAATTGCCGATGGTTCGCCTGCACAGGTAATGACTCCGGCTAATCTGCAACAAGCTTATGGTGTCTCATTTCATCAGCATGGCGTTCGAGATCCTGGCGCAGATTTATTCTGTTAATAGATCGCTGTTTCAATTATTAATCCTAATATGCTAAATTTTCTCGTCGAGCCTTGGCAATATGAATTCATGCGAAATGCGATCGCAATCGGCATTCTCGTCGGTATCTTATGTCCGGTAGTTGGTAGTTATCTAATCGTCCAACGGATGGCATTGTATGGAGACGTAATTGCTCATGCTGTGCTGCCAGGATTATCGCTTTCATTCTTTTTGGGCATCGATATTGCGATCGGGGCATTTATATCTGGAATCATGGGTGCGGGGACTATTTCCTGGATTCGATCGCAATCTAGAGTCAAGGTTGATGCGGCGATGGCTTTAACCTTTTCTAGTTTCTTTTCAGTCGGAATTATCTTAATTTCTGTACTTAGAAATAATATCGATCTCGATAGTTTTCTGTTTGGCGATATTCTCGGTACGACGACAACCGATATCTATCGAACGGCAGGTGTAACTGCTTTAATTATTACAGCAGTTTGGTTATCTTATAAAGAGTTATTACTCTATACATTCGATCGAACTGGAGCTGAAGCGATGGGCCTACCAGTTAGAGTCATTCATCTCGGATTTATGTCCGCAATTACGCTGACGATCATCGCTAGTATGCAGGCAGTAGGGGTAATTTTAGTGATTTCGCTATTAGTTGGGCCAGCTTTAACAGCATATTTACTCGTCAAAGAGTTACATCAAATGATGATTTTGGGTGCGATTATCGGTGCATTTGCGAGTCTGAGTGGAGTGTATATTAGCTTTCACCTCAAGCACGTACCATCTGGCCCTGCGATTGTAATTGTATCTTCAGGATTATTTATCCTCGCACTGTTATTTAGTCCATCTCAAGGTATCTTGACTCAACGATTTAGATTACCATCTTAACTGCTAGCTAATATTGGGCAAACAATATTAAGATTGCAAAGAACCCTTTATCACTAGCTGTAGGCATTATGGGAAGTTGGCAAGCGATTGGGGCATCGATCGTGTTTATTAGTGTCATTGGCATCATTATTATGGAGTGGATGCCACTAGCGATCGCGGCAATGCTGGGCGCGTTACTATTAATAGTTTCCAATATTTTGACACTCGATCGAGCGATCGGCTATATTGCCAGCAGTCACACCACACTGGCGCTATTTTTTGGGGTGATGGTGATGATTAGGGCCTTAGAACCCACTCGGATCTTTGAGTATTTGGCTACCCAAATGGTGATCCTAGCAAAGGGTAAAGGCAACCGTCTGTTACTGGGGATTGTGGCAATTACCACCCCGATTTGTGCCGTTTTACCAAATGCCACCACAGTCATGCTCCTGGCTCCTTTGATTCCACCGTTAGCTCAAGAAATCGGCGTAGATTTCGTGCCGCTGCTGATTCTAATGGTGTTTGTTGCTAATAGTGCGGGATTATTAACTTTGGTGGGAGATCCAGCGACTTTTATCGTGGGTAGTTCGATTAAGATGACATTTATTGATTACCTCCAAACCCTCAGTTTTGGTGGCGTGTTGGCAGTACTAGTCGTCGTAGCAACTTTACCATTTTTATTTAAGAAGATCTGGCAAACTGAACTTCCCCACCCAGAGACACTGCCCCGTATTACGATCGAGCATCCTCGCACGCTAGGATTAGGATTAGTAGTTGTCTTGCTGGTGCTAGTTTTCTTTGTCGTCGGTGAAACGCTGCCCATACCGATTTCCCCAGCCACCGTAGCCTTGCTAGGTGCCGTGCTGTGCCTACTACTTGCCCATCACAGCAAAATTGATTCCGTCAATCATATTCTGCGAGATGTAGATTGGAGTACGCTGCTATTCTTTATGAGTATTTTCGTGCTGATTGGTGGATTGCAGTATACGGGAGTCGTTAGCAGTGCCTCCAGTGTGTTGGCGGTGATATTAGGTAAAAACATCGCCTTGGGAGCGATTTTACTACTATTCTTTGTCGGATTGCTTTCGAGCGTAGTGCCAAATATTCCGTTGGTAGTGGCAATGGTGCCATTGCTGAAGGAATATTTAGTCAATGCTGGATTTGTCGGGGCGGAAATCCTCAATCCTGGCTCGACTACGCCACTCCCGCCAGAGGTACTGCCGCTGTTCTATGCCATGATGTATGGAGCAACTTTAGGTGGTAATGGTACCCTAGTTGGTGCATCGGCGAATATTGTTGCAGCAGGTATCTCCGAGCAGCATGGTAGACCAATTTCTTTTCAACGATTTCTCTATTATGGGTTGCCAACAATGGGGTTGCAACTAGTCGTGCTGGCTGCCTATGTCAGTGTTGCTTTTTTGCGGAAATAATTACCACAAATTGAGTTATCGCCTCTGAATTATTCAAAAAATAATCTGGTTTCAAACGATCGAATACCGCCGCTCGAAGCTCTATGTGCAATTACGGAATACTCATAAAACTCTAGGGCTAGCAACTAATAAACTAAATATAGCAGGCTGCTGATGTTAACGCAGATTGTCGTTAGGCAAAACAGCTAGCCAAGTAAGCAGAAGTCCCACACGAGCCATTAAGCACAAGAAATACCCTGGCAAAATCCAAGTTAGAGCAACTAGAATTTTCGGAGTATGACTTAATCTGCGTGGCATTTTTAACATGGCTAATTTTCCGATGATAACCTCGATCGACAAACCATTATAAGGCGTTAAAATGCGGGATTATTTGGCTATTTCCCTGCATCAGACTTGAATCGGTTAATTTATCTAATGCTTGAACTTGACTATTCAGACTGGTACAAGTGCAAAAAGTACCAAACGATCGATTGTAAAATATTAATCTCAGTTGAAATCAGTCCTCACACTCCATGCAGTCTTTACAGCAACTCCTCGATTTCGATCGCCTGCATGTTTGGCATCCCTACGCAGCGATGCCCAATCCTTACCCCGTGTTTCCGGTGGAGTCAGCTCAGGGTGTTCATATTCAGTTGATGGATGGTCGAGTGCTGATTGATGGCATCTCTTCGTGGTGGACTTGTATTCACGGCTATAACCATCCTCGCTTAAATCAAGCTGCTCATGCCCAAATCGATCGCATGTCGCACATTATGTTTGGGGGTCTGACGCACCAGCCAGCGGTGGATTTAGCGATGAAATTGATTGCGATTACGCCAGATCCACTCCAACAGGTGTTTTTTTGTGACTCTGGCTCGGTAGCGGTTGAGGT
>NZ_JANOJV010000219.1:0-1500 GCF_031418915.1 Chamaesiphon sp. VAR_48_metabat_135_sub
TAGAGTTTTAAAATGGTTGCGACACCTGTAAAAAATCTTACTTTAGAAGGCTTTCTGGCTCTTCCAGAAACTAAACCTGCGAGTGAATATATTGACGGAAAGATAGTTCAAAAGCCAATGCCTCAAGGAAAACATAGCTTACTTCAACTCGAACTAATATCTTTCATTAATTCTATCCTACGAAAAGCAAGTATCGCTATAGCATTTCCAGAACTAAGATGTAGCTTTGGAGGGAGATCGATAGTTCCTGATGTAGTTGTATTGAAGAATGAGATTATTTCTAAAGATGATGATGGTGAGGTTGCTAATGTGGTGACAACTGCACCCGATTGGGTGATTGAAATCTTATCTCCCGATCAAAGTACGACTAAAGTAATTAAGAATATTCTTCATTGTTTAGATCATGGTACTAAAGTTGGCTGGTTAATCGATCCTGCTGAGAAGATGATCTTAGTTTATCAACCCGATAAACAAGTACAAGTGGTAGATATACTCGAAGCTGAATTAATTGTACCTGAATTCGCCCGATCTGTTAAACTGAACCCTGGAGATATTTTCAATTGGCTAAAACTAGACTAATCTTTCTCTGCGCCCTCTGCGCCTCTGCGGTTTAATAAAAAATATCTATACCAAGCACTAATTTAAAATGATTATTGAAAACAGCCCAGTAATATTATCAGTTAAAAATCTCACCGCCGAAGTAGATGGTACACCCATCCTCAAAGGCTTAAATATCGAAATAAAAGCCGGAGAAATCCATGCGATTATGGGGCCAAATGGTTCCGGTAAAAGTACATTGTCAAAGGTATTGGCTGGACATCCCGCATATACAGTCACAGGGGGAGAAGTCACTTACAAAGGTGAAAATCTATTCGATTTAGAGCCGCAAGATCGGGCACGTTCTGGTGTATTTCTGGCATTTCAATATCCACTCGAAATTCCTGGCGTTAGTAACCTCGATTTCCTCCGCGTTGCTTACAATTCTCGCCAGAAACATCTGGGCTTAGAAGAATTAGATGTATTTGATTTTGATGAATTGATTCAAGACAAATTGGAAATTGTCAAAATGAACCCTGCTTTCCTCAGCCGGAGTGTGAATGAGGGTTTCTCTGGCGGTGAAAAGAAGCGGAATGAGATTTTGCAAATGGCAATTCTTCAGCCTAGTTTAGCAATTCTCGATGAGACTGATTCGGGCTTGGATATTGACGCGCTGAAAATTGTGGCTGGTGGTGTGAATCAGTTGTCGAATCAGGATAATTCGATGTTGGTGATTACCCATTATCAACGGTTGTTGGATTATATTATTCCTGATTTTGTACATGTAATGGCGAATGGACAAATCCTAACTAGTGGCGGGAAGGAACTCGCTCTGGAATTGGAGGCGAAGGGTTATGACTGGGTGACTGAGCCTCAAGCAGTCGGTTAACTGAATTAGTGACAGACGTAAATTGTTTGATTGACTGCGAAGATCTTTACCCCACCCCAACCCTCCCCTTGTAA
>NZ_JANOJV010000220.1:0-2342 GCF_031418915.1 Chamaesiphon sp. VAR_48_metabat_135_sub
GGTATTCCCATCGCTGCCGCAATTTCGGCAGGAGGATTTACATGTGTACCTGGTTGGAGATAAGCTCCAGTCAAAATCTGTGGTACGACTTTCATATTATGCGTCGTACTGTAGTAACGGTGAGTCTGATTCAGAAGACTCCGTTCTTGCATCGATTCGTTGGCGATTTTTTTGCGGAGCTTAATGATCGCATCCATCACCGCTTCTGGGCGTGGTGGACAACCGGGAAGATATACATCGACAGGAATCAGTTTATCGACACCACGCACGGCGGTAGGCGAATCCGAGCTAAACATCCCACCCGTAATTGTACAGGCACCCATAGCAATGACATATTTGGGTTCGGGCATCTGTTCATAGAGACGCACCAGCGCTGGAGCCATTTTCATCGTAATCGTCCCAGCAGTAATTAATAAGTCTGCCTGACGAGTACTTGCACGTGGTACCAATCCAAATCTGTCGAAATCAAACCTAGAGCCGATCATTGCGGCTAATTCAATGAAACAGCAAGCCGTCCCGAATAGCAATGGCCACAGGCTGGATAACCGTGACCAGTTGTAGAGATCGTCTACGGTTGTCAGGATCACATTTTCCGACAAATCTGTCGTCACTTGAGGACGCTCGATTGGACTGGAAATTCGATCTGAATTATTGATAAGATTAGGGTTCATGACCATTCTAAGGCTCCTTTGCGCCAAGCATAGACCAGCGCAATCACGAGAATTGCGATAAAAACGAGAGCTTCAATAAAAGCGAGTAAGCCTAACTGACTAAACGCCACTGCCCACGGGTATAAGAATACAGTCTCCACGTCAAAGACGACAAAGACCAGGGCGAACATATAATAACGAATATTAAACTGAATCCACGCACCACCGATCGGCTCCATCCCCGATTCATAAGTGGTGCGGCGTTCGGGGCCACCACCGCTAGGGCGCAGCAATTTAGATGCTGACAATGCTAAAATCGGCACCAGGCTACATGTCAGCAAGAAGCCAAGGAGATATTCATAACCGTTGAGTACAAACACAGATTATTCATAGTCATGAAACAATAAAGATCGATCTCTCAGGCATCTAGCAGTTAAAAACCGATCTCAAACCCCAATACTTCTGAAGAGTGATGGAGTTTTTGATGATCGCTAATTAACTGCGGTTTGTGCCGATAGACTCAACCTGCTTATATTTTATCCATATATAGGTAATCGGGGCTAGGGTTTAAGATCGATCTCATAGTTCTCGGTCAGATTTAGTCTATCCATACAAATACAACCTACAAATTTAAATTTGCAGGTTGCATTTGTATAGAAAAACAGTTTTTGACTTTGCCGCAGTATATCGGGATGACAGGATTCGAACCTGCGACATCCTGCTCCCAAAGCAGGCGCGCTACCAAGCTGCGCTACATCCCGTCGTTGACACCATCATAACATACTATCGACAGGTTCGATCAACAATCTCCAAAAATTACTGTTAACTAATCAGGGTACCAAAACATCCCCTTAATACCTTCAGGATCTTCCACAAATCCCATCCCATTATAAAAACCCACCACATGAGCATCAGCAAAAAGTGTGATATTACTAATATCTTGAGCGCGGATTTTATCGATCGTAAACTTCATCATCGCCTTACCTAACCGCTGTCCCTGAAAATCAGGATGCACTACCACATCCCACACGGTTGCATTAAAAGCCCCATCAGACGTAGCACGAGCAAACCCAATCATCCGTTTTGTCGCACCCTTGACTTCCCACATCGAAACCACAATAAAGCTATTCTGGAGCGCCTTCTTCACCTTCCGTAATGGACGACGCGACCAACCCACAATATCGCAAAGTTCCTCCAACTCATATAGGTTGAGGTCTCGATCGGTACTAAAAAAAATTTGACTATTTTGAGGTAGATTAATTCCAGTTACATGTAGAGGAGTACCAACGGAGGCACTTACCTTAGATTCAGTAGCCGTATCGCCACCACTAAATAAACTCTTCCAAAAAACCATGTGGTGTGGGCAACAAAGATAATGATGGCAGTTCCCAACTCTCGCTAGTTGTAGCTAGCGAGAGTTGGGTAAATTTAGACAAATCATAACATTATTCCTAGGGGAATTCCCGTTCATTGGCATTGTCTCCAGTCAATACTAGAGAATCTACACTGGATTTTAATATGACCGAAATCAACCCCGATAAATACCAACATATATAGCACTACGGGGTTACGTTAGGACATTTTTTAAAAGCATTATCAACACAATCACGAAATTCTTCAAATTCACCCCAACGTTGTTTCATCCAATTCTTGAGTACAGACCACCATCGCTCTATCTTGTTAAGATCTGGT
>NZ_JANOJV010000221.1:0-3950 GCF_031418915.1 Chamaesiphon sp. VAR_48_metabat_135_sub
GGTGTCACGATCGATCGCTGCTCAATGATACTTCTATAGTACAAGAATCCTATCGATTCCACAAGACTCGATCGAAATATGGTTCGGTTCGTCAGTTCGCTAGCGGTTGAAACCGCTGCTAGTGGTGCAAAGTCCGCCTACGCGGACTAATATTCCAGTCCGAGTGGCGGACTTTAATTTAATCGATCTAACCTGGATTATTCACCAACTTGTGAAAGCCCGATTGTGATTGCGCCGTAAAAAACAGACTGTTTTTGAAGCCAATCGTTATCAGTTAATTTCAGCAAGGGTTTCGAGGATTTCTGGAGATCTTTATGAATAATGCAGGCTAAATCATTTAAATTGGTAAGAGTTGGTAAATCTCAGATGGAGATATTGAATCATGAATAGAGAAGAATTTATTAGAAAATATGCTGGAGAAGAGGACTTTACCGAAAGAGACTTTCGACGGTCAGATTGGAGAGACAAACATTTTAGAGGCGGTACTTACCAAGAAGCCGACTTTAGCGACTCATATTTTGATAGTAGTGATTTCAAAAACGTCGATCTTAGTTTCACTAAATTTACGAGGGTGCGTATATACGAAAGTACTTTTAATAATTGTTACATGCCAGGAGCTGACTTTAGTGATGCGGTGTTCGGGCAAGTTTCTTTTTCTAACGTCGATCTCAGAGAAGCTATCTTCAGAAATGCTAACTTTACCGAGGCTGGTTTCTACAATGTCAATCTCTGTTATGCCGATTTGAATGGGGCTAAAAACTTAGATAGTTATGAAAATGTTCTTTGCCACGAAACTATCATGCCTAATGGCAGTATTTATAGTGGTCGTATCTAACACAAGTTTTGTAGGTTGGGCAAGTCAATTACTGTAAATCTAAATATAATTCAAGTAGGTTTGCCCACCAGCTCAATTAACCTTCAGTACGAGCGACGATTTAGAGAAATATTTCTTCAAATAAGTAGATCGATCGAGAGTTCTAGATTGGGAAATGTTGGCGATACAATTAGCTCACTACTTCTAAATTGATGTAAGTCGTACTCACCATCAACTAAGTAATAAACCGAAATTGTTGGTTGCTTGGGATGTCCGATAAAATTTCGTCCGCCCAACCCTAAATAATCGACGATCCAATATTCCTGGATACCTAATGCTTGGTAAGCAATCTGTTTGATGGCATAATCATCTTGCCAATTAGTCGATACTACTTCAATCGCTAATTTTACCAAACTACCTTGAGTAATAATCGATTCAGTCTCCCACCGTTGCTCTTGAGCTAGCAGTTCTTTGTCTAAAACAATGCCTTCCGGCTCATATCCAGACTTACCATCGATCGATTTGACGATCGATTCTCGTGGAATCAGATAAGGTAATGGAGATTGACGAATGATAAAATTCAACTCACCAATGATGAAACCAGCTATTTCCGAATGTTTGCCTCGCGGTTTGGGCATTTCCAGAATTTCTCCATCTCTAAGTTCGTAGCGAAATGCAGATCGCTCTGGCAACCAGGCGATAAAATCATCGAAGCTAATTGTTTTAGATTCTGCTAGTACCATGTTTATTTTGCGTGACTTAGCACCTAAATAACTTTATCTAGTTAAGGTAATTTTAGACCATCCAGCCGATCGACAGCGGATCTATTCTTGCTTTAACCCAATTTACGAATCCAGTCGATGAGAACGGGATTGACTAATTCTGGTGCTTCATCTTGGGGACAATGACCGACATTCGGGAGTTCGACAAATTCATCAACTGTAGATACATTCATCAATTCCCGCCCTAGCTCGATCGGTTCCCACGGATCGGCGGCACCCCAAATCGCGATCGCGGGACAGGATAATTGCGGTAATAGATCTTCGGGTAATGGCCCCCAGGAATAGGCTGTGAATTTGAGGAATACGGCTGCTGCGCCCTCGTCTGCGGCTGGAGCCATTAAAATATCAATTAGTTCCTCACTGACGGCTTCAGGGCGATGATAGGCTTGTAGCAGGATTTTGCGAACGACTTTGGGTTGGGCGAGTTGCTTGAAAAAGAAATTGCCGATTGCTGGTATAGTGAGGATAGACTGGAGGACTGGTGCGCCCCATCGACGATATAAGGGCATCTGAGCCAGTTTGCGATCGTGTAATAATCGCAACGAACAATTGAGCATTGCGACACCTGTAAATAATTTTGGTTCTGTTACCGCAGCTTGGAGTGCGACAATACAGCCGATCGAATTACCAATTAGAATTGTCGGACTCCTAATTATTTCTCGACAAAAATCAACTACCTGCGCCGCCCAGGTTTCAAACGTATACTCAATTTCAGCTCCTGGTGTTGGTTTTGCCGATCCGCCAAATCCGATTAGATCGATCGCATAACACCGACAATTCTCGGCGAGTACCGGAATATTTTTGCGCCAATGTCCCACAGACGCACCAAAACCATGAATTAATAATACAGGTGCGCCACTCTCTCCCTGTTGTTGGTAATTAATCTTATATCCGCGCCACATCCAGGTTAAATTGATGGTTGGAGTAGCAAGGGAAGTCATGTTGGGTATGTTAAATATGTAGTTGGATGGGATCGATTTATTCGATCGAAGTTTCGCAGCTTGATTCGATTGCTTTCGGTAGGCGATGCCAACACCGATCGCTTGCCATTCTAACGCGATCGACATCATCAACGCAGAGATTGGGTACAATTTAAGCAAGTAACCACAACCCTACTGCTTCCCCACGTAATCATGCCCCCAACCGTTAGTTTAATCCGCGCCACCTCTTACAAAGCCGACGAACTTCGCGTATCCGTAGAAGCCGTATTAGCCCCATTAGGTGGGATGAGTGCCTTTGTCAAACCAGGTGATCGAGTCTTACTCAAGCCTAACCTATTAACGGCTGGTCGTCCCACCAAAGAGTGTATTACTCGTCCAGAATTAGTTCGATGTGTCGCCGAACTTGTAATCGCCGCTGGGGGGAAGCCTTTTTTCGGCGATAGCCCAGCTTTTGGGAGTGCGATGGGTGTCGCCAAAGCGAATGGTTATTTACCAATGATGGATGAATTAAATTTACCATTAGTCGAATTTCATGGCAAACGTTATGAAACAACTAGTGAAGAGTTTAACCATTTATTACTCAGCAAAGAAGCAATGGAAGCTGATGTCATCATCAACTTACCAAAAGTCAAATCTCACATCCAACTTACCATGACATTAGGAGTCAAAAATCTCTTTGGTTGCGTACCAGGAAAGATGAAAGCGTGGTGGCATATGGATGCAGGTAAAAGTGCCGAGCGATTTGGTGAAATGTTGGTAGAAACAGCCCGCGCAATTAACCCAAATTTGACAATTATCGACGGGATTGTTGCACATGAAGGAAATGGCCCAATGAATGGTGAACCCCGCGATTTAGGCGTACTGGGTGCTGCTATTGATGTATTTGCCCTAGATGTGGCGATGTTGGAGATTCTGAATGTTGAGGCGGATTTAGTCCCAACTGCGGCGGCGGCAAAAAGATTGGGATTAGCTCCTGAATTAGAATCGATCGAGTTTCCCTTATTGCGCCCAGTGGATTTAGTTTGTACTGATTGGAAATTACCATCCGCTTTAATGCCGATCGATTTTGCCCTACCACGAGTAATCAAATCCACATTTCGCCATCTTTATATCAGATTTATCAAAGAACCAATGGGAGCCTATCAAGCTTCAGAAAAATAACCGTAGGGGCGTGGTCTCGTGCCCGCCCTCTTCTTGTACCTTCTTGTATCTACTTGGGGACTATTACAAGTATATATTTATCCAGATCCAAACAAACAAGCCCCACACCAAAGTGTTAGGCTTGTTTGTTTGATTTAATCTAGTCTAGTCCAAATAAAACTCAGACTTTTAGTCAAAATTTCACCTTTCAGACAAAAATCTTAATCTTTGACCGCAAAGAAGCTCAAGTGATAAGGGAAATTTTTCCAAGGG
>NZ_JANOJV010000222.1:0-3280 GCF_031418915.1 Chamaesiphon sp. VAR_48_metabat_135_sub
GTTCTCAAATTCTCCATTCAGCAAACAAATAAAGTGTTGACGAGCAGCAATTAGTCTAGTTAACATGGGATATCCTTAAAGTAATGTTTGCGATTGATTAACCGATTCTGAGGTGAGTTCCTCTGGGCTGAAGCTTGGCTAAAACTTCTCCATTAACTACCAATTCCTCTGCACCAGACTCCGCTAACTGTTGCCGAATTGTATCGGTGCAAACTTTATAACTAGTTTGCACTGTGACTAGATTTGCCGGAAAATCTTTCGCAGGAATATTCCCATTAGTCCATAGCGGTTGTTTCCCACCATTCTTGACAAGTTTGATAGTCGCTTCTCGACCTTTAATAGTCGAATCATCACGATTCTCTACAATTTTCTTGAGATAAGTTTTGAAGTTTGATAACGCATTTTCTCTGATTTCAATCTGACCATTGAAGTGGTCGCGGCGTTTTTTGAGGTAGGTAATTTCCCCCTCTTTGGCTGCAATTACCGCAGCGATTGCATCTACCTTGGTGGCAATTTGCGTTTCCAGCAGGTCAAATTGCTCTAATATGACAGTAGAATCGGTTGTACCTTCTGTTTCGCCCTCCTCGATCGTAGCCATAATTTGTTCGACTAGATTATCGCGGTTTAACTCTAAATCTATCAATGAAACCATAATTAATTCCTAGTATTAGTGAAGACAAGAAAAGCCCCAGTCAAAAAGTTGTGACTGGGGCTAATATTTAGGTCGGAGACTCGACAGGAAGACTATGGATTAGCAGGAAAATTTCCGAACATTTTGGCGGCACCGCCAAGAATGATTAGAATTAATCCACCAACAATAGTTCTCAACAGTAATTCTTGATTACCAACTCTTGTCGATAGTCCATCAACTTTGGCATCGAGAGTTTTAATCTCACCTTTTAGCTCTGTGCTGAGGTTTTTAACTTCACCTTTAAGTTCAGATACGCTCAATTTTAATTCATTTTGACCTTGTTCCATGCGCTCAAGGCGTTGGTCGATCTTAGTGAAGATATCTTTGAGTTCCGTTTCGATCGTGAGAGACATGATGTTAAAGTGGTAGTGAATATTATTAGTGCTTTTGAAGAGTCCAGCAAATCGCCATTTGCTGGACTCTTCCATTTTACCTAATTATTCGCTGTAGCCACCTCGCCCCAAGTGCTAGTAGGCAAGTACAAGACGCTGGAGCCAAGCCGCTCGACTTCTGTAGCGCGATCGTAACTCTCGATATCTTCAGCCGTGCGAGTAACAGCATTGAGCATTCCAAATTTACTCAGATCACCACTACGAATCAAATGATTTAACACTAGACCAGATTCATTTTCACTCAGTCCGATCGCCTTAGCCGTCACTTCAACCGCCTTAACTGGATTCCCAGTGATTAGGTTTGATTTGGCTATCTTCATGTCTCCTACAGCATTTTGGAAGGTGGAGATACTAATTGCATTTCTCACTAAGTCACGAATTTTTAGCTTGAAAGCATCATCGATCGCTTGAATAGTGTCGATTGCATATAAATCACTATTTTCAGCACTACGTCCCGCATGATTTTTGCGTTGCTTCTTGTCTTTGAGAATTAGACCATTAGTGCAAACTAATCGATAAATAAATGGTTCGACACTAATACTCGAATTCCCGATTTCACCATTACTCAAAATAAAGCCAGCTTGAACTGGATCGCCGACAGCAATTGCCGCTTCGATATCCGTGTTGATGACCTTGATATACATTCTTTCGTCGGTGACTTGGCAACTTGCAATTTTAATCCCACTACCCATCTCACTGAGTTCTGGTAGTACCATTGCGAGAATGTCATGATTATCGACAATCCGATATCGGCTACTCAAAAAAGCTCGCATTTGACCACGCAGAGTACGAATGAGACTCGTTTCTTCTTGCCGTTCATCCAACCAGTGGTTGACATTTTCCGCCAAAAGATGTGGCGACTGTCTCATCATTCGATCGTAGTAGATCTTAGGAATACTGAGCTTAGATGCCATCTGTGCATGAGCATAACTAGTAGCTGGCATTAATTCCAAACCGCTGGTTGTTTCCAATTGAAATTCCCCATTAGGCACCATTGTCAAACTTTTGGTGTTGGCATGGAAATCCCGTTTGCTTTCCTGCTGCTCTAATAGTTCTTGAGCTAGTTCTACGATCGTGCGTCCAGTTTTCATGATTTTAAAATATTGGTAATGGTTGACAAGAAAAATCGCCAAGCTGGGTAGCAATTTGGCGACAAAAATCGAAAGCAATTAATATTGAGAATCTTGGTAATAAGCCTCGCGATCTAACATCAACTGTTCGTCCATCGCTAGCTGTTGTTCTTCATCAGAAAGATTGATAAATCCAGTCACTTCAATGAGATTTTCAGTGAGTAAATCTGGTAGAATGAGAGTATTCATTTCACTATTAAGCTGCTAATCAGTAATTGAATAAGTGAGTGATTTTGTTCTCGCAAAATCACTCGCCAACAATAGACAAGCGGGTCTATTGATTCGCTCGTCTATTATTTGGGTGGGGATAACATTCGCTTGACAATTTCCATCAATCGATCGGCATCAAGACTGGGCATTTGCTCGATATCATCAGCAACTTTCAGATTCGACTCAATTTGCAGAGGATTGAGTAATAGTGTTGGCAAGGAAAAGTATTTAGCAGTATGGATAATCCGCTCTGCTTTACGATTACCAGCGAGATCGTAATATGGTAACACCACCAACAAGACTCGCCCCAACCGCTCTTTAACCACTCGGAGCTTATCGAAAGCGGTTTGATTAGAATAGTCACCAGATTCCAAACACAGAGATGGGATACCGCGACAGTGGGCGATCTCAACAGACTTTTGACCCTCTACCACCAGGATGAGGTTAATCTTGCCTGGATAGGGGAGCAGCCTGCATAATCCATAGGGTATCCAAGGATTTGAGCCAGC
The DNA here is from genome assembly GCF_031418915.1 of Chamaesiphon sp. VAR_48_metabat_135_sub. Classification (NCBI taxonomy): domain Bacteria; kingdom Bacillati; phylum Cyanobacteriota; class Cyanophyceae; order Gomontiellales; family Chamaesiphonaceae; genus Chamaesiphon; species Chamaesiphon sp. VAR_48_metabat_135_sub. Next base: position 2,933 of record NZ_JANOJV010000222.1, read on the forward strand.
ACCATCGATCCATTCCTTACCGTTCAAGGATTGAGGAAAGATTACTTTGTCCGTGCGATAATCGATCCGAACCACCCTTTGCTTTTCGGAATACCAATAAACTGTCCGCCCCCCCATTACTTCAGCCAATCTGTCATCTTTCATCAACGGAAAGTGGAGTTGAGCTGGATGAATGCGGGGGATGATGACAGGGCAAGATTCTGGTTTGACTCTACTGGCGAACTGTTTAAAGTCTGGTACCAGTCGAGCCATAATCTCAACCCGATGTTCTCTGGTAGGCTCGTTCCAACACATCCAGGCACCTGTTGGGGAGAAAGTAAGATTGTGCCCGTTGCAAACAGGACAGTA
>NZ_JANOJV010000223.1:0-55100 GCF_031418915.1 Chamaesiphon sp. VAR_48_metabat_135_sub
AAACAACGTTGGGGTTAATTTGAACAATTTCGTGATTGTGTTGATAATGCTTTTAAAAAATGCCCAACCGTAACCCCGTAGTGCTAAACACGGTAGCTGGGGTGGGGTACCCTACGGGGGGGGTGGGTAGATCTCTGCTACCCACCAAGTCATCGATCGACTCTGAGTACACTAAATCTATAATTTGATTCTACTTGAGATGTCAGAATTAGAAGACTCGATCGAGAGTAATCCCCATTCTTTGAACAACAAAGAAAAGCATTCGGATTTGATGAGTACCAGCGGAGATCCACCCACCCCGCCCTTCGAGTACCCCTGTCTTGACGTTTTTTTATTCAGGGGTTCCCCCCGAATAAAAACGTCGCTGTCTTGAAAAGGTGCTCCACTTGCGTGTACCACCGTACGGGTCGGATGGGTTCCCCATCCATGACCCATATCCAAGTAGGGGAAACCCCTGTTCCCGCACTTTTCGCTCCGTTCGCGCAGCGTCTCCTTCAGGAGAGGAGGGGATTTTCATTAGAAGGTTAGAAGCGTAGGTTGGGTAGAGCAATGCGAAACCCCAACAAGAAGCACTTATTTTGGTGCTTTCTTCCAACCACTAGCAATCGCTTCTGACTCCGTACAAAACCATCGCTCTCCTTTGTCGAGATCGATCTTTGTTATTTGATAGTCTTTCATTCCGGGAAGATGATAAAGTTTGTTCTCATTGCTCCACGAGATATTGCCTTTAATATTGCAACCTGGCTTAGGGCTTATACTTTGGGCAAAAAGACGATTTGAAAAAAGTGCAATGCCACCGATCGTGACGACACTTATCAATGTTTTCATACAATAGCTCAATTATCAGTAAAGCTAGTATTCCCAACTCTCGATCGAAAGACGCACATTTTTCAAAAACATAGTAGAACAATTAATGAATTAATGAATTACTGAATTACTCTACTATTCATCAATAATTATTTATCTTTGATCGATTGTTGTTTACCGCGCCACTTATAGACTGCGGCGGTACGCTCTTGATCGATCTTAAAGATCGACACATTTATTAATATGAATCGACATCTCTACGATCTAGTTAAGAGTAAATTCTGGTGTTGTTAGGTTCCGCTATACTGTGTAAAACATCCGATAGCTACTCAGGTGCTGGCATATGGTGTTCTGGTCTTGCCGAAGAACCCCCCGCTATAATGCAGTGCCAGTCACCAAAAGTAGTTTGATAACATTTTCCACTGCTTTTGGGTTGACGATAAACACTACAGTTGCTTCCGCGCGAATACGACGTGCTACCCAGAGTATTGTAGCAATTATAAACAATCATACTGCCTCTGATATCGTATACAGGCTTTTCTATATCGATTTTGTGGAGTCTGAAGTCGATATTCCTGGCTCGACGAGGTTTCGGTGCAATTTGAAGACTAAGCACGTCAACAAATGTTACTGAGGCGTTAAAAATTGCTCGTTCTTCATAATTGCAAGCAACATACATCTTTGCCTGTTCGACACTAATTCTGCCGCTGCTTGGTACTGTTCTCGATGGACAAGTCCTCAGTTGGCGGCTGGTGCCAAAGTCAAAGCCCCTAGGTTGGGCATTCAGGAGGCTAGGAGTTAACAATTTCAGCAGTGTACAGCCGATTAGTCCGAGCGTAAATCTTAGTTTCATGTGGGTTTTGGATGTTTAGGGTGGTTTTCGTGCATGTGAGTTGAAAGCAATATTTTCTAGATTGGGTAGATTAGATTAATTAATGCACTTTTACAATATTTCAGATGAAAGTAGGGGTAACTCATGAATTACCCCTACTTTCATATCGATCCTATGCACTCTCGATCGATTGTTGTTTATCGCGCCATTCATAGGCTGCGGCGGTACGCTCTCGATCGATCTTAAACATCGATACACCCAACGGTGGAATACACAAATCTAGGGAGAATTTACGGTTATGAATTGACCATTCATCCGCCCATTTTCCGCCGAGGTTGCCCATATTACTACCGCCATATTTGCGTGCATCACTGTTGAATATCTCGGTGTAGAAACCGTGTTCGGGAACACCAATTCGATAGTGAGCGTGAGGTTGTGGCGTGAAATTGCAGATGATAATTAAAGTATCATCGCTATTTTTATCACGGCGGATAAAGGAGATGACGCTGTGACGACTATCGTTACAATCAATCCACTCAAACCCAGCTTCTTCAAAGTCTTGAGTATAAAGCGCGGGTTCGTGACGGTAGATGTAATTTAGATCCGTCAAGAATTGACTCATCTGTTGGTGTGGGGCATGTTGTAATAATTGCCACTCCAGATCTGACCATACATTCCACTCGCTCCACTGGGCAAATTCCATTCCCATAAATAGGGTTTTTTTGCCTGGATGACTGAACATATAGGCGTAGAGACAGCGCATATTCGCGAGTTTCTGCCATTCATCCCCAGGCATTTTGCCGATGATATTGCTCTTGCCGTGGACTACCTCATCGTGGGAGAGGGCGAGCATAAAGTTCTCGCTATGGTTGTACCACATGCTAAAAGTGAGATTATTTTGATGGAATTGGCGAAACCAGGGGTCCATCTCGAAATAATCGAGCATATCGTGCATCCAACCCATGTTCCATTTGAGGTTGAAACCTAAGCCACCCAGGTAAGTTGGTGCGGATACCATCGGCCAAGAAGTGGATTCTTCGGCGATCGATAGTGCGCCAGGGAAGTAGCTAAAGATGAGATGATTAGTTTGGCGCAGGAAGTCGGCGGCTTCGATATTTTCCCGTCCGCCGTATTGGTTGGCTACCCATTCCCCTGGTTCGCGACAGTAGTCGAGATAGAGCATGGAGCTAACTGCATCGACGCGAATGCCGTCGATATGGTATTTGTCGAACCAGAATAGAGCATTGGCGTAGAGGAAGTTTCTGACCTCATTCCGCCCATAGTTAAAGATGAGTGTCCCCCACTCCTTATGTTCACCCTTACGCGGATCTGAGTGTTCGTAAAGATGGGTACCATCAAAGAAGGGTAAACCATGCCCATCTTTGGGAAAATGCCCAGGTACCCAATCGACGAGTACGCCGATATTTGCTTGGTGACAGCGATCGACAAAATACATGAAATCTTCAGGCGACCCATGTCGGGATGTTGGCGCATAGTAACCAGTCACCTGATAGCCCCAGGAGCCATCGAAAGGATGCTCGGAGACGGGTAATAGCTCAATGTGTGTGAATCCTAAATTCTGCACGTAGGGAATCAATTTATCGGCTAATTCACGATAAGTCAGAAACCGTGCTCCTGGATTGTAATCCGAAACAGTCACAACTGCTGAATTCGTTCCATCGGGTAACTGAGCTGGTTCACTGGCAGCGGCATGGAGCCAAGAGCCAAGATGACACTCGTAGACCGAAATTGGTTGACGGAGCGTGTCGGCTTGACGACGACGATCGATCCAATCTTCATCTGCCCATTTATGTGCCGTCAGGTCAGCAACGATCGACGCAGTTTTCGGTCGGGCTTCTTGGTAGAATCCATAAGGATCGGTCTTTTCGTAGGGATGACCGTCTTGATTCTTGATTTCGTACTTATAAGACGCACCCACCTTGAGTTCGGGGATAAATAATTCCCAAATCCCATTCTCCCGCTTTGCCATCTGGTGTTTACGCCCATCCCAGTTATTGAAATCACCAATTACCGAAACATTCCGCGCATTCGGTGCCCAAACTGCGAAATAGACACCTTTAATCCCTTCAATCTCGATCGGGTGTGCGCCTAATTTTTCATAGATCCGGTGGTGATTTCCCTCTGCAAATAGGTGAATATCAAAACTACTTAATAACGGCGAAGTAAACGCATATGGATCGTAAATTATCCGCTCGTGCCCACCCTCAGTAATCTTGAGCTGATAATTGCTCAATTCTGGCGCGTCGATCGTGCAACTAAAAAAGTGAGGATGATGCACCGACTGCATCTCATACTCTTGACGTGCTGATGGAATCATCACCGAGACCGAATCGGCATTGGGCATATAACTACGCACCACCCAAACAGTTTTCCCATTTTCCTCAACCTGATGAGGACCCAAAATTTCAAAGGGATTGTGATGTTGATTGGTCACAATCCGGTCAATCTGTTCTAAGGCAAGAGTCATGAATTATTAACCTAAGTTGACGCAAAAAAGCTTATTAAATTATCGATCCTTAAACCAACTGACAATCGCCACCAAGCGATCGATTTCGATCTGATTACTGTACGGATTTAACTTCCGATGTTCTGTGTACTCACCGACAAAACCGAAGGGTAAGCTGCCACCATTGTATCCCAATACCTCTGCTGCATCATTGTCTAAATTAGCGGGTTATCCTAATTAGGTATTATTACTGCCAGAATTCCAGGCTAGTCCTAGCGATCGATTCATTCCTTGTCAACGTTATTGGTAGTAGTAGGGGCAATTGATGAATTGCCCCTACTACTACCAATTTCTAGTTACCGATCTGTTAAGGTGAAGCACTAACGCTAGCATTTGTATAAATGCGATCGTCTCTTACACTAGTACATAAAAACTGATACAAGTAGCCTCAAAACTCACTCCTAAAATACTAAAACTATCCACTATCCACTGAAGACGATTAGGTTTCTTGCAATACAATAGTTGCAGGTAGACGACTGAAGGCGAGGTGCTCATTTTGGACCTCCACAAATACTGTATCTCCTTCCTTGAAATCACCTCGCAAAATGCCTTTGGCGAGGATAGTTTCTAACTCTTTTTGGATAGTCCGTTTGAGTGGACGCGCACCATATACGGGGTCGTAGCCGACATTGGTGAGGAAATCGAGCGCGGAATCTGCTAATTTAAGCAATAACTTGCGATCGGCCAAACGGGTTTCTAGACGAGCAATTTGAATTTTGACAATACTCCGCAGTTGGTCTTTTTTGAGACTATGGAAGATGATCGTATCGTCGATCCGATTGAGGAATTCAGGACGGAAATTATGTCCTAGAGCTTCTAGTACACGAGCTTTCATCTCATCATATTTAGAGTCATCGCCCGCTAGATCCAGAATATACTGAGAGCCAATATTACTGGTCATAATAATTACCGTATTCTTGAAGTCTACCGTCCGCCCTTGCGAATCAGTCACTCGTCCATCGTCAAGAACTTGCAACAATACGTTAAATACATCGGGATGTGCTTTTTCAATTTCATCGAATAAGATCACCGCATAAGGGCGACGGCGGATAGTTTCGGTGAGTTGTCCCCCTTCTTCATAACCAACATAGCCAGGAGGCGCACCAATCAACCGAGAGACGGCGTGCTTCTCCATATATTCCGACATATCGATGCGAATTAGGGCATCCTCAGCATCAAAGAGGTAGTTGGCGAGGGTTTTAGCCAATTCGGTTTTCCCGACCCCTGTAGGGCCGAGGAAGATGAAGCTAGCAATCGGACGATTGGGGTCAGATAGTCCCGCGCGGGAACGCTGAATCGCTTCAGCTACGGCGGTGACGGCTTCTTCTTGCCCAATGACGCGACGGTGAAGTTCATCTTCGAGGTAGAGGAGTTTTTCCCGTTCGGTTTCGACTAATTTAGTCAGGGGAATTCCCGTCCATTTGGAGATGATTTCGGCGATATCGGCTTCGGTGACTTCTTCGCGGAGCAGGGATTTACCTGTGGTTTGGGATTCGGCGAGTTTGACTTCAGCGGTTTCTAGTTTGTGATGAAGTTCGATTAGTTTGCCATGTGTGAGTTCTGCCAGACGACTGAGATCGTAACTACGTTCGGCTTGTTGGATTTCGATATTGACTGCATCAATTTCCTCTTTGATCGTTTGGATATCGGTGATGATATCTTTTTCGGATTGCCATTGAGCCGTTAAAGCGCGTTGTTCTTCTTTGAGATCTGCTAGTTCTTTTTCAATCTTTTGTAATCGTTCGCGAGCAGGCGTAGATGTATCTTTATTGACTGATAATCTCTCCATTTCTAATTGGAGAACCTTGCGATCGATCTCATCTAGTTCTTCCGGCTTAGAAGTGATTTCCATTTTCAGTCGGGCAGCGGCTTCATCCATCAGATCGATCGCTTTGTCTGGTAGAAACCTGTCACTAATATAACGAGTAGATAATGTTGCCGCAGCTACCAGGGCATTATCAGAAATTTTTACCCCGTGATGAACTTCATATCGCTCTTTTAACCCACGCAGAATTGAGATCGTATCTTCCACACTCGGTTGATCGACATATACTTGTTGAAAACGCCGTTCTAATGCCGCATCTTTCTCAATATACTTCCGATATTCATCTAGAGTTGTCGCCCCGATACAACGCAGTTCTCCCCGTGCCATCATCGGTTTGAGCAAGTTACCCGCATCCATTGCACCCTGAGTCGCACCAGCACCAACTACGGTATGAATTTCATCGATAAATAAGATAATTTGTCCTTGAGATTCGGTGACTTCTTTGAGGACAGCTTTCAGGCGTTCTTCAAATTCACCCCGATATTTTGCTCCCGCAATCAGGGCACCCATATCGAGCGAAATTAATGTCCGATCTTTGAGAGATTGAGGTACATCACCACTAATAATTCGCTGCGCTAGACCTTCAGCAATGGCTGTTTTACCAACGCCAGGTTCGCCGATTAAGACTGGATTATTTTTAGTCCGCCGCGACAAAATTTGAATTGTTCGCCGAATTTCATCATCACGTCCAATTACCGGATCGAGTTTGCCGCGACGGGCAACTTCAGTTAAATCTCGTCCATATTTAGACAGCGACTCATATTTACCTTCAGGATTTTGATCGTTGACTTTTTGACTACCTCGAATTTGAGAGACAATCGTTTTTAATTTATTTTCCTCTAACTGAAATTCCGTGAAAAACTGTTTGCCAAACCGATCGTCTTGAGGGTAGGCTAATAATAGATGCTCGATCGAAATAAAGTCATCACCATACTCCTTGCGATACTTATCAGCCCTGTCGAGTAATGTATCGACACTTTTGCCTAGGTAAACCGAACTAATAGTGCCAGATATCTTTGGTTGTTTCTGGATATAACTATCCAAACCTTGAGCGAATTGACTCAGATTTATTCCTGCCTTGCTGAGGATACTTGTCGCCAAGCCATTCTGCTCTAATAGTGCTTTGAGTAAATGCTCCGATTCCATCTGCTGGTGCTGGGAAGCCTTTGCCACATCCAATGTATTCGTGACAGCCTGCCAAGCTTTTTCGGTGAATTGTTGGGGATTGTTGGGTTGCATAATGCGACGGGGAATAAAAATTTTATATAAGCAACGTTACGTGACGATCTCAGTCTCCGTTCACCCTTGTTACTTCTTCATTGTAGTCAGTCCACGCATTGTACTGGGATCGGTATTTACGATACCAGATCTAGGTATTGCCGAAATTAACATGAGTTCGACATTAGACTTCCGGCGAAAGTGATAAAATCGGTCGATCGATACAACGATAAAAAATCCCTGATGACCAATAGCCAACTTCAACTTATTTCTGTTCCGGCAAATATACATCCACCCGCAGGGACGATCGTGCTATTACATGGTTGGGGTGCCAACCATCACGATTTAGGCGATTTAGCACCTTATTTCGAGCTACCAGAATACCAATTCCTATTTCCCAATGGCATCTTCGACCACGAATTTACCGAGACGGGGAAAATGTGGTACTCCTTCACAGGTGCGGGACAGTTAACCAATCGCAGTGTGGCACAATTAGCTACTAGTCGCCAAATCTTGAGTGAATGGGTGCAGTCGTTGCCTGCTACAACTGGAGTACCCCTCGATCGCACCTGGATTGCGGGCTTCTCTCAAGGCGGGGCAATGACGCTGGATATCGGGCTAGATTTGCCTGTAGCAGGTCTAATCGTCCTCAGTGGCTATTTACATCCAGATCGACCCAAACCAACCCAGAATGCTCCTCCAGTCTTAATCGTTCACGGGAGACAAGATGATGTCGTCCCGATCTTCACAGCTCGATCGAGCCAGGAACTCCTGAGTCAGTGGGGAGTTGAGGTACAATACCAAGAGTTTGAGATGGGACACTCGATCGTTCTCGAAGTTTTGGATGTAGTCAGAAATTTTGTTGCCAATAAATCGAAATTATGAATAATTTTGTTAATCCAGACTCCATTGACGGGGAATAATAGCTAAGAAAGCTAAGATGAAAGATAGCTGCTAAACTCTACCCAACTTTTGAGGAGGTTTGACCTATGACCACAATCGAGATGTCTCAACGGAATAATATCCCCAACTTGACTCCAGAAGAAGTAGAAGAACTAGCACTGCGATTGGAAAGTGACGATTATCGTAACCCGTTTGATGGATTGAAAGACTGGCATTTTCTCCGCGCAGTTGCCTTTCAACGTCCCGATTTGGTCGAGCCATATATTCATCTGCTCGATCTAGAAGCCTATGATGAAGCTTAATAAAGTCAGGAGTCAGGAGTATGTTTTTAAACCTCTGCCCAAAAACTTTCCGTCTCTAAGATACGGGGTTTTTGAAACTTGATTTTCGATAATTAAATTAGTGGTAAGTTGAAAGTTAGGTTTTTAGCTTAAAAGTAGGGTGGACATTGCACACCACCTCACTTTTAAGCGATAGTAGGTATGGATCGACAAACCAAATTCATAATTGATGCGAGTTTTAATTGGTATTGGTGGCGGGATTGGAGCGTATAAAGTCTGTGAGATAATTTCCAGTTTATCCAAAACCGGAATTGAGGTCAAAGTTATTCTCACCACAGGAGGAGAGCAATTTATAACTCCCCTCACAGTTGCGACACTATCTCGTCATCCTGCCCACACAGATCGAGATTTTTGGCAACCAATTTATCATCGCCCATTACATATCGAGTTGGGAGAATGGGCGGATTTATTATTAATTGCGCCAATGACGGCTAATACCTTAGGTAAATTAGTTTATGGACTAGCAGATAATCTATTAACAAATACAGTTTTGGCTTCCACTTGTCCGGTATTACTCGCTCCAGCCATGAATACAGAAATGTGGGAGCAAGCATCAGTCAGACGAAATTGGCAATTAATCGGTCAAGATTCGCGCTATCATTCGGTTGGGCCTGCAGCGGGACTATTAGCGTGCGATCGAGTCGGGATGGGGAGAATGGCCGAACCAGATGCGATTTTACCCTATATCAATTCCCTCTTGCATACTCAGGGCAAACTCGATTTGCTCGGTAAAAAAGTCTTAATTAGTGCGGGTGGGACGCGAGAATTTTTCGATCCTGTCCGGTTTATTGGTAATCCCGCAACGGGAAAAATGGGATTAGCTCTAGCCCAAGCTGCCGCTCATCGCGGGGCGAGCGTCACATTAGTTCATAGTACTTTGCCAGATATCTCGATCGATGACAGGATCGAGACAGTATCTGTCGTCAATAGCGAAGAAATGCATCGCAACATGCTGGCATATTTTCCCGATGCAGATCTAATCCTCATGTCGGCAGCAGTTGCTGATGTTAAGCCAGCCAATTATAGTGCTCAGAAATTACCAAAAAAACTCCTACCAACCGAGCTACAATTAGTGCCAGTGCCAGATATTATTGCTGAGTTGAGTAAACTCAAACAACCCCATCAAAAACTAATTGGATTTGCAGCTCAGACTGGCGATATTATCACTCCAGCACTAGAGAAGTTAGATCGAAAACAATTAGATGCGATCGTCACTAATCCAGTAGATTTACCAGACAGCGGTTTTGGTAGCGATCGCAATCAAGCGGTAATCCTCAACCAAAATGGCGATAGTTTCGGGATACTGCCCTGTACTAAGCTGAATATGGCACACCAGATTCTCGATCGAATTTAGTCTCCGATGACACTCTCCAAACATCAGATATTTAATCCTTCTAAAACCCAAAACCTAACGCCTAAAACCTAAAACCTAACGCCTAAAGCCTAATTCTTATGTCCGATCCATCGCTACAAAGAATATTCGATCGATTATATCGAGATTTAGCTAGAGATACATTAATTCAAACCACTACCGAGCAATTACGCAAGTCCCTTCATGCCGATCGAGTCGTACTATACTATTTCTACTATAAATGGTCAGGTAAAGTGACCTTTGAGTCATTAAGCGATGACAAATTTTCGATTCTCGGTACCAGTGGCCCCGATGAATGTTTTAATGGCGAATATGCCAAACTCTATGAAGATGGACGAGTCAGAGCAATTGCTGATATCGAATCAGAACCGATTCAACCCTGTCACCGCGATTTTTTACATCAACTGGAAGTAAAAGCTAATCTAGTCGTCCCAATCCTCATAGATCGAGGATTATGGGGATTGTTAGTCGCTCATAATTGCCAATCTACGTATACTTGGAGTTCAGATGAAATTATGGCGATGCAAACAGGGGCTGGAAATCTAGCCAAGATTCGGAGTATTCAGGAAAGTTAAAAGTTGACACTTCTCCTTCCGGAGACGCTACGCTACGACTGACGTATCGCCAAAGGCGAGGCTACGCCAACAGTGCAAGAAGTTGAAAGTTGAGATTGCTGTCGCTGGGTGGAATTCGGGTACTCTAGAAGGGACGGTGTATCGAAATTAATATCAATGCTAAATCTTAAGAATATTCTCTCTGTTTTACTACTATTTATCCCAGTTTCGATCGCAGGGCATTTTTTAGGTTGGAGTGAGCCAATTGTGTTTATCACTTCTGCCCTGGCAATTATTCCCTTGGCGGCATGGATGGGCACCGCGACTGAAGAAATCGCGGTGGTGATGGGGCCTGCCCTCGGGGGCTTGTTGAATGCCACATTTGGAAATGCGACGGAACTAATTATCGCGCTGGTTGCTTTAAATGCAGGCTTGGTGGATGTTGTAAAAGCCAGTTTGACTGGTTCGATTATTGGTAACTTGTTGCTAGTAATGGGATTTTCAATGTTGCTAGGGGGATTGAAATATAAGGAACAGACATTTCAACCAATTGTGGCGCGGGTGAGTGCATCGAGTTTGAATCTGGCCGTGATTGCCATGCTGTTACCAACGGCGGTAGACTATACTTCGACAGGAATTGATGCTAACGCGATCCAGAAACTTTCGATCGCGGTCTCGATCGTGTTAATCTGCGTGTACGGATTGACTCTCATCTTTTCAATGAAGACTCACACTTATCTTTACGATGTAAGTTTGGCAGAGATGGACCCTGAAGAATTAGCTGCAGCTAATCTGGCTGGCGATGACGACCACGGGAAAGTCAATTTACCCCTGTGGATCTCGGTGCTATTAGGTTGTACTTTATTAGTCGCTGTCGAATCAGAATTTCTCGTTTCTACTCTAGAAGTTGCGACCAAACAGTTGGGTTTAACAGCTTTATTTACTGGTGTAATTTTGGTGCCAATTATTGGGAATGCGGCCGAACATGCGACAGCGGTAACGGTGGCAATGAAAGATAAAATGGATTTATCCGTATCTGTCGCGCTGGGTTCGAGTTTACAAATTGCCTTATTTGTCGCACCAGTCTTGGTATTAGCTGGCTATATCCTGGGCAAGCCAATGGACTTAAATTTCAATCCATTTGAATTAGTCGCTGTCGCTGTATCGGTATTAATTGCTAATTCGATTAGTTCTGATGGACGATCGAATTGGCTAGAAGGAAGTTTGCTATTAGCCGCTTATATTGTATTAGGATTTGCGTTTTACTTCCATCCAGTCATCGAAGGGATTGGCTAGTTTTTAATTAATAATTGATAATTATTAATTGTTTGGATTAAAGATTTTTTGTTAAAATTATATCCCCGACTTCTTCAAGAAGTCGGGGATATATCTTATCTATTTTTTGGTGTTATAGTCTCATTTTTTGGGCACTATAGAGGTAGGTCATTACATCTTTTATATGAAACGGCGTTCTATTATTACTTCAGCTTTGCTGTTTTCGCTAAGTTTGTCCGTGACTTACGGATGTAGCAAATCGACAGATCCAGTTGAACCCGCTTATACTCCACAAATTGGTGATGTGAAATTGGGTTTTAGTGCTTGGCCCGGTTGGTTCCCTTGGCAAGTAGCTCAAGATAAAGAGATATTCCAAGCTAATAAAATTGGTGTCAATCTAAAATGGTTTGATAATTATAATGATTCGATCGCGGCTCTAAATGCTGGTACGATCGATGCTAATAGCCAAACATTAGGCGATACGATTAATTCGATCGCTAGTGGGAAAGATATAGTAATAGTGCTGATCAATGATAATTCTACTGGTAATGATAAGATTATTATCGGTGAGCACATCAAGTCAGTAAAAGACCTAAAGGGTAAAAAAGTAGCAGCAGAAGAAGGCACTGTCGATCATTTCTTATTAGTTCAAGCCTTAAAGAAAGTGGGGATGACCATCAAAGATATCCAGTTTGTACCTTTAGAAACAAGCAAAGCTGCTGATGCCTTTGCCGCAGGTCAAGTGGATGCAGCCGCCGTGTTTGCACCTTTCACTACCAAGGCTTTAAAACGACCTGGTAGTAGAGAACTATTTAGTTCTAAAGATTTTCCTGGATCGATTTCTGACCACCTAGTTTTTACCCGAAAATTTGTAAACGAGCATCCCGAAAAAGTTCAAGCAGTAGTCAACAGTTGGTTTGCCACGATCGACCATATTAATGTCGGTAAAAATCGAGATGAAGCCGATGCTATTATGGCTAAACGTGCTGGAGTAAAGATGGCAGAGTACAAAGACTATCTCGATGGCACCAAAATCTTTAGTTTGGAAGAGAATCTTGAAGCTTTCAAGTCTGGCAAAGATAATACTTACTTATCCACCGCAGCAGTAAATGCAGGCAATTTTCTATTTGAAAATGGACTGATTAAAACTAAAGTAGATACCAGTAAATTATTTGATGATCGATTTATCAAGGCTTATGCTGCAAAAGTAAAATCACGCTCTTAGAATTATTAGCAATGCTAATATCGCTGACTCAAATAGCAGCTAATAAGACTCTAATCTCTTCTATCCGCTGACGATTTACACCCCAGTCAGATTCACCCAGCCGAGAAGCAGATCGCACTTGAATATTTTTGCTGTCCTTGTCAAAATAAAATTCAATATCATCTACAAATCCCATCAATTTACTAGCAAATTCTACATGTAGATAGTTATTAGTTTCCTTGACAATATTAGTTCTAGGCATCGTTGCGATCGCCTGCTTCAATTTTAAGATCGTTGCCGGAATGTCTCCACGTAATTGCAACGGTGCGATCTTTTGACTGTCATTAACTGGTACCTGGCTATTTATACAATTTGGAGTACTGGGACAAGCAGTTAATTTACCATTGTTAATACCGATATTTGTTGGTACATTACCTGCAAATATATGATTATTCCAAACTAGAAAAGCTAGTATTAAGGCGATCGCGATGGCAATATAACCACCAATTTGTTTCGATTTCACTGTGTTCATTTCTATCTCCATTCTACTGTATATATGGTGAATTGAAAATTAAGGGTAGGGGCAATTCATGAATTGCTCCTACCCTTAATTTCGATCAACTATTTGGCTTCACCTCTGGTAACAGACACTTGTCAGAATCACAACCAGCAGGGCCAATTTCCTCCGTAGCACTGCCCATATCGTAACGACTTAAAGCTGTATGAAATTCTGCTGTTTGGCGACGTGCAATGACTCCAATCATCATCTCATCAAAAGTAGCCTTGTCGATCGGTTCAAACGGCAAGCGGGGGAACGTCTGATGATCGTCAAACCGCGCCAATAAAGCCGCAGAGATGTAACCCTCATCATCCCGAATCGCCTCAAAAATCCGCTTACCTAGCTCATCAACTTCATGCTCGCGCAACTCGATCGTCGCACTGGTATTATGTCGAACATAATGCTGCTGCACACCCATGTAGAAATCCATCTGAGACAGTGCGCTAAATTGGGCAATCTCGATCGAATCCGCACCTGGTAAGTCAGCCCAGGAAACAGCTACGGGAATCTCAATCAACCATTCTGTACAACGCGGATCGTAAGCATCATTCAAGAGATTACCGTTTTCATCCTTATCAGATTGAGACGGAATCACACTATATCCATAGTCGATGCAAGCGAGGGCTACAGGGTCATCCTTCCGGAAAGTGATCCGGCGGATGAAACGTTGCGCTTTGGGGGCGTGCCAGCCCGGAGAGGCACCAGTCAGTAGAGATTTGGTACCAGACGGCTGGACAGTGGTGCAACGATTGGGACGTTTAATTCCATGTCGATCGCAATATTCCCACACAGTGGCTTCAACAACCTCGCGCCAAGTATTGAGATATTCATGTTCTTTTTGCTTGTAAGCAATCCCCGCCTCAGTCGCAGGACGACCTTCCGCCCACCATTGCAGCCATTCGGAGCCGAAAGCATGAACGAAGAAATCAAACAAACCCGTGAATGAAACGCCAACAATTGGGTCTAATTCCCGACTATATTGATAGCGTGGTTCTTGGAATTTGTGATTGAGTAATGCTGCGACGGCTAATGCACTAGCGGTGAAAGCATCTTTCTGTTCTTGATGGTTATTTGGATCGAGTTGGTTCAAATGTACCTCCCCTAAATTGCAGTGGAAATTAGTACCGAGAATCTCCAATTTTGTTATCCTAAAGGCTTTTTATCCTCTAGTTCTACAGATTCTAAATTCTCTGTAGTTCGGCGTACATTTTCACTTAATTTGAATTATAAGTGCCCCGCACTCTTGGAGGTTTATATTCTGATTTTAGTCAGTTTCATCCTCTACGCTCTACGGTGTTAGAGACTTGTTAGCTTCTCTAGTTACCTCGGTATTAGCAGGTTAGATAATAACCATTTCGCAGCTTTCACCGATTTTACAGGGTTTTTAATGTGAGGCAATGTTATCTACCACACGGATTTAGTCCAAACCTAGACATTCGATGCTCTAGTTCGAGTTCGATGTCTTGACTAGTAGTATTTTTAGTCTCATTACTGATTGTGAATGTCATCTATTCTATGCTGCCAAATAATTTACTAATTTGTATATAGCTAGCTATCTATAAGACTAGCTATATAGCTTAACATGAATCGATTTAGGGTGACTCAATCCATTTACCTAACCCTATTTCAGATTACAGGTAATAGTTATTTCTTCAATTCACTATTTTTTGTTGACACTAACAACTCTCGTAAATATCCTTTAGCTAATTCTTGAGACTGACCATAAAGATCGATGAATTGCTGTTTCTTTGCTGGTGTATCCAGAAGATCGGCATTCGATCGAGCGACAGCTTCACCCGCCCATTGAATCGCACCTTCTCCTGAATAATATTGCTTCTGAACTGCGGCAACACACTCTTCTAAAGTAGGTTTTTTATGAAAAACACGAGTATGATTAGCCATTCTTAAAGAATCGCGTTCTGGGTCAATTCTCCAGTTACCATTTGCGTCTTGCTGCCATAAATTATCCTTGGCAGTTGCACCTAATGTATCATCTGAATTAAATTGTCGCATACCAGCACTACGTCTGATGTTACCAGCGACGATCGTGACCGCAGCTTCATCGATTAATAGACAACATTCTACCGAGTTTAATTGTCTCCCAATTGCTTTATTTAATATCCCCGCGCAACGTCCATATAGTTCTAAAAGTCTAACTGGATTTGCGACACCACCAAAGCCTTTGAGTGGTTCGCCAGCAGGGCGAACATTGCTGAGATCGATGCTGACTTGAACTTCGCCATCAAAGCGATCGTCAGTAGATAATTCTAATAAAATCTTATAGGAATTGACCCAACCTTGACGACTATCGCCGACGCGAATTGTGGCATTATTACCAGCAATTTCTACTGTACTTAATTCTTGCCGATTAGCGATCGGTACTTTACCAATTTCGCTAATTGTAGTAACGCTGAGTTGATTTTTAATCGCGGGTAGATTACCGATTAAATTGGGTTCTAAAATACCTCCGGTACCACAACCCATCATCGCCAAATCCATCATCAGGGCAAAAGCCGCCCAATCACAGACATTAGTACTCGTGCAATTGTACGCACCCGAAAAATTCTGCGGTTGCTCCAGCCATTCGCTCCCGCCTACCCACAGCCATCTTCCCGAAGGCATCGCCTTTACCTGACGCTGCATTCGATCGATTACATCAGCTTCTCCATCTGTTAATTTACCTAATTTGACCAAGCCTGCGAGGGTGCGGGTACAGACATCTTGCCATGTTTCGCGTCCGGTAGTGGTGAAGCGACTATATGTTCTAAAAAATACCGGATTTGCCGTCGGTGCGCTGGCTGGAAAGTCTAATTGCTCGCAGTGAGCGGAGTCGAACTGTTGAGTCTGGTGCGAAATCTCCTCGCTGAAGCCAGATCCCTGATGAACTCGGCTAAGTTCTCTAACCATGAGTGAGCTATGCTAATTGCTGAACGAGTTAGTAATATAAAGCATCCGCACGGGATAAATCAACGTTGTCAAAACCCAAGATCTGCGCTACTTCCAGCGATTCGATTCCCCTCTAATGGCGGAACTTCGAGTAAAATTAAGTTGGCAAACTTTACAGACTCCATTTTGAATTACAATCTTCCACCCTGGAGATCCAGCATCGCCCGCGCCTTACATCGAAATCGCAGTTTACCGAATGCGCGTTATGTTCAATTAGCGACAATTGACAACAATCTTCGTCCCCAAAATCGTACTCTGGTATTTCGCGGGTGGCTCGAACCTGAGAGTAAGCTTAAGTTTGTGACGGATATTCGATCGAGCAAAGCAATAAATTTACTCGCGGGTGGATCGCCCTGGGCGGAGGCTTGCTGGTATTTTCCCAAGACGCGGGAACAGTTTCGATTGAATGGAACTCTAGAGTTATTCACCGCAGCATCTAGCGATACTAGCTACTCTGCGGCTCGTCAAGCAGCATGGGAACAGATGTCTGACTCTGGGCGCATTCAGTTCGATTGGGGCACGCCTGGGGCAGATAGAAGCGAAGATCCACAGGATTTTAATCCACCGCAGCCGGATGAACATCAGCCGTCGGAGAATTTTTGTCTATTATTGCTGGATGTTAGCTCTGTTACTCATTTAGAGTTGCGCGGTGAACCGCAGAACTGTTACCTATATGAATTAGTTGATGGAGAATGGGGGATTCGATCGATTAATCCGTAACTTTCCCCACAATTTTTATTTAACTAAACTACTCATCGGTTAACGACATCTGGCGAGATTATGGATGAAGTTAGTAAAGCATTGAGTGTTGTTTTAAATATTGGAAATTAATTCGATTAACACTGGTGGCGCGATCGATTGCCGCACGATTAAAATCGTCGCTCATGTTGCGAAGCTGACCGATTGAGGTAAATCTCCGAGTATTGACCTTGAACAGAGCGCGGCAAGAAGGTTTAATTGATTGATGCTGGTTACGACAGATCCCCGACTTCTTGAAGAAGTCGGGGATCTAGTATTTCTTTCAATTTTCAACTAAATTGGGTCGATAATTCCGCCACCGAGGACGATATCTCCGTCATACCAGACGGCAGCTTGACCTGGAGTAATCCCAAATTGGGGTTCGTCAAATACCAATTTAATCTTGCCATCAGCGAGCGGAATTACACTCACAGGTACAGCTTCAGAGCGATATCTCACCTGTACTTCAGCTCGAATTGGGGCAGTCGGTTGAGGAATTGAGACCCAATTGACCCGATCGACTGTACAGTCAGAACCATGAGTTTCTTCGCGAGAGCCGACGACGACCCGATTTTTTAGCGCATCTAGAGCGACGACATAGAGAGGCTCTGGTGCCGCAATCCCAATCCCTCGGCGTTGCCCGATCGTGTAATGATGAATGCCAAGATGTTGTCCGAGGACTGCGCCTTGAGTGTTGACAATTTCACCCGGACGCTCGTTAATATATTGGTCGAGGAAAGTTTTCATCGAACCGTGTTTTTCGACCAAACAGAGATCTTGACTTTCGGGTTTATCAGCGGTAGAGAGATTTAATCCAGCGGCGATTTTCCGCGTTTGAGTTTTGAGTGTATCCCCCAGGGGAAACATTGTCGCCGCCAGAATATCTTGCTCTAGATCGTACAGAAAATAGGTTTGGTCTTTCGATCGATCGATCGCCCGTCGCAATTGATGCCGTTGCAAATTATCATCGTAGGTAATCCGCGCATAGTGTCCAGTGGCAATATAATCGGCTCCTAACTCTGCTTTGGCATACTTTACCATCGGTCCGAATTTCACTGCCTTATTGCACTGAGAACAGGGCAATGGCGTAATCCCCGCTTCATAGCCCGCCACCAGATAATCGATAATATACTGCTCGAAAGTATCGCGACTATCGACAATCTCGTGGGTAATCCCTAATTGCTCACAGATTCGCGCCGCATCGACCATTCCTTCCGAGCAACACTGACCCTTCCCCCGCATCAACCACAGCGTCAGACCGAGAACATCATAACCTTGCTCACAGAGAATGGCGGCGGCAACAGAACTGTCTACCCCACCAGAGAGTCCAACAACAACTTTTTTTGTAGATGGCAACATCTGTATTTGTGCTATAAATTGCCTAATTCTAACTTAACACTTCTCGATCGGCTTTGGGATTCGGGATTTGGTGCAAGATGTGAGCCGACACCTTGACGCTCAAAATTACTGAGTTTAGCGATTTCGGTCACTGCTAGATTCGATCGGCAGGAGTAAACTAAGGGTTTACCGATCGATTTTAGCTCAGTAGCAGTTATTTTTTGTCGATCGAGTGGGCATAATGAGAGAGGATAGTGTCGTTACCGATCGCCGCTGAAGAAAGAGCATTTTCGCAAGACTATGATGTCAGTCTTTTGGGGAACATCAAATTGCGAATAAACGTCTGCTGAACAGCACCAGACCGCAATTACAGT
This sequence comes from Chamaesiphon sp. VAR_48_metabat_135_sub, assembly GCF_031418915.1. Taxonomy (NCBI): domain Bacteria; kingdom Bacillati; phylum Cyanobacteriota; class Cyanophyceae; order Gomontiellales; family Chamaesiphonaceae; genus Chamaesiphon; species Chamaesiphon sp. VAR_48_metabat_135_sub. The sequence goes on from NZ_JANOJV010000223.1 coordinate 18,814, forward strand.
CAGGCAAACGATCGTCCGATTTACATTAGTAATCAAACCAAAATCGACAAGGTATAGTCCACAGTTAAAATCCTGAGCCAGACATCCCCTAAAAAACCTAATCCGGTCTGTTTATTTTAGGACTAGAATTTGTTAAAGGTACGATAAAAGACTGAGGGTAGAACCAAGCTAATCGCCTTAAACTAGGGTAACAAACACCAATCCGATTACAACTAATATATAAATTTTTTATGAACACTGCTAGTTTGCGGACTCACCTCTACAAAGGTCTAATCCTTGGTTTAGTTCCAGTATTGACGATTGTCAATCTCCAGTCGATTAGTGTAGCAGCTCCAGCAAAGGCAGTTAAGCCAACTACTCCAGCTAAGACGCTCACGACTAAAGTAAATTTAGCAGCTCCAGCCAAGGTAAGTAAGCCCAAAACGCCAGCTCAGGCTCCCGCGCCAAAAGTATTTGCACCTCAAAATAGTTTTGCAGATTCCTACACCCTCGGCCCTGGCGATAGATTACGGGTCGATATCTTTAATGTGCCAGAATATAGTGGTGAATTTTACGTTTTGGGTGACGGCGCGATCAATCTTCCCGTTGTCGGGGCGATTCCCATTCAAGGCATGACCGTCCAAAAAGCTTCTAGTTTACTAACCGCTTATTTCTCTCGCTACGTCAAACGCCCCATCGTCACTATTAGCGTTTTAGCTCCTCGTCCCGTCCAATTTGCCATTGCAGGAGAAGTCACTCGTGCGGGTTCTTACACTGTCCCTTTCACCGATACCAATCGTAAATTCCCCAGCGTTAGTCAAGCGATCCAATTAGCTGGTGGAACCACCCAAACTGCTAATTTACGCCAAGTCCAAGTCCGCCGTGCGGCAACTGGTAGGATTATTACAGCCAATCTCTTCGATGTTCTCCAGCGGGGTAATACGGCTCAGGACATTACCTTGCGCGATGGAGATACAATCTATATCGCCCGTGCTGAAAATGTCAGTGCTGCAGACAGATTACGCTTGTCAGGTTCTAATCTAGCAAATCAAGACGCTACTGTTAAAGTGGCAATTTTGGGAGAAGTTGGTAAACCAGGGACTTATACACTTAGAGGTGAAAGTGGTGCATCGACTGGAGGTACCGGACGGGTCACTCCGCCTACCCTTACCGAAGCAATCAAAATAGCTGGCGGTAGTACTGTTTCCGCAGATCTAAGCCGAATTAAAGTACGTCGGAATACTCGGACAGGTGCAGGTCAGACTGTGGCGATTAATTTAATGAATCTATTGCAATCTGGAGATTTCGGTCAAGATATTATCCTCCAAGATGGCGATACCATTCTGCTCCCCACCTCATCCTCGATTAACAGTGTCAATAGCAGTTTAGTTAGTGCTTCCAACCTCGGACCACAGGCAATTAGTCCGCCAAAAGTAGTGGTCGTCGGCGAAGTAAATCGTCCAGGTACCTATACGATCAAAGGAGAGAGTAATAATACTAACAATAATACTCAGTTGACTGGGACGGTCGCGCTCCCGACCATTACCAATGCAATTCAAGCAGCCGCAGGGATTAAACCCACAGCAGATATTCGGAATATCCAATTGATTCGGACGACACGTACTGGCGAACAAAAAATTGCTCTCAACTTATTTAAGCTAATTCAGCAAGGTGACACCGCACAGGATCTGATTCTGCAAGAAGGAGATCGAATTTTTATCCCAGTGGCCCAGAATGCAACTGCGCAAGATGTCGAACTGGTCGCATCTTCGACTTTCTCCCCTGCGACGATTAAAGTCAATGTGATTGGTGAAGCGGCTGGTTCTGCTGGTGGTGGTCGCGAAGTTCCTTCCAATACTACGCTCAATCAAGCAATCCTGCTGGCTGGTGGTTTTAATAACGTCCGTGCTAATAAAAATGAGGTAGACTTTATCCGCCTCAATCCCAACGGTACTGTTACAAAACGGTTGATCAGACTCAATTTTGCCAGAGGTATCGATCCTGAAAATAACCCCCGCTTACAAAACAACGATACGATCGTGATCGGTCGTAATAACCTAACCCGTATCGGCGATGGTTTCAGCACGATCTTAACTCCGTTCAATGGTCTACTAAATATCCTCAGATTCTAGTTCGGGGTTCGGGGTTCGGGATTCGGGGTTTGGGGTTCGGGGTTCGGGGTTCGGGCTTCGGAGATGAGAAGGACTCTTACCTCCTAAAATCTAAAGATTAACCCCTTTCTCCTTTCCCCTTCCTTCCCCTTCCACCTCCATCCAAAAAAAACTAGAACTAGCCATGAATAGTAGCGATCGATGATAATGAAGATCTGGTTATCGATCGATCTGCCTACTTTGCTATGAATACAACTAATTTGCGCGATCTGTACCAACAGGTCATCCTCGAACACTACAAAAAACCGAAACATCGCGGCAAAACTAATCCGATCGATCGATATCAGAAAGGTCACAATCCCTCTTGTGGTGATACGATCGAGTTGACATTACAGTTAGATCCTAGTGGCGAACGCATTGTTGATGTCCAATTTGAAGGTGAGGGTTGTGCGATTGCGATGGCTTCCGTCGATCTGATGGCTGGAGCTTTAGCTGGAAAATCAGTCGATGAAGCTCTAGAATTAGTCAAGATTTTTCAAGGGATGATGAAAGGGGAAACAGAATTTCCCCAAGCGCAGCGAAAACTCAATGTGATGAAAGGAGTCGCTCAATTTCCCGTCCGCATCAAATGCGCCAATCTCGGTTGGCATACCCTCAAAGCCGCACTCCAACTCACAGGCGAAGCCAAACTCGCCGATTTTGTCACGAATGAAACAGAGTAATTAATTGATAATTGATAATTGATAATTGGGCGTTGCTGATTTAATGTACGGATTTTCTGCTTTAGCAACGCAAATAATCTGTCTGTTCCCCGCTCCCCGCTCCCCCCTCCCCCCTCCTCTCTTATGATTTCAACTGCTGACTTTTTCAAATACTTCCAATGGTCGGGAATTGCGACCCTGGCTTTTGCCGCGTTCACGATCTTGGCTTTAGTCCTACAGTGGAGCTTTAAATACCGATTGGTAGGCGCGACTGGATTTATGGCAGTGTTGACAGTTGGCTTATTTGGACTGGGTTTAGTTCCCATTGTCCATACCAATGTGCCTGGAGCATTGCATTATTCCTTGATTTATGATAACGGTAGCGATCGAGCGACAATTACTGTCGCTACCCCAATTAGTGAAGCTGGATTAGATGCCACTTTACGCCAAGCTGCAGCGGATTTATATTCTTATGGTCGCTCTGGTTCGATCGATCGACAACTCAAAGTTCGTGCCCGCACTGTAATTCATCCACAGCCTGGAGTCTCCGAACCGCTGGTATTAGGCGAGGTGATCCGTTCGCTCGGTGGTGGCGAAGACAGTGAATTGAATGTGCGGATCGATCGAGCTAATTTAGGTAAAGTAGCTACTGCTCCTAGTTTAAAGGGTTAATGTCGGTGGCATAAAGCGATCGAGTCAAAGTAGGGGTAATGTCTTGTCGGTGTCTTGACGCATCGAACGGGAGGTTTCCTCCCGTTCGATGCGTCGCTTTTTCATTCGGAGGGAACCTCCGAATGAAACCGCCGCTGTTTTGTCTCGCTAAACCGTCGGGAAACCAGGGCGTGCGCGAGCCGCTGTCTTGTCGGTTTTTTATTCTGGGGGAACCCCAGAATAAAACCGCCGCTTCATGAATTACCCCTACTTTGACTCGATAATTTCAAGTTATTTAATCGACGATGCTAAACTTGTTTATTGTCGATCGAAAAGGTAAAATCCATGAGACTAGTCGCGATCGATTTTGAGACTGCCAATCGCGATCCCAATAGTGCCTGTGCTTTAGGTATCGTTCAGATTGAGAATCAAACCATCATCCATGAAGAAATTTTCCTGATTCGGCCCCCGTCATATCGGTTTGAATTTACCAATATTCACGGCATCATGTGGTCGGACGTAGCTCAAGCCCCGACTTTTAAGCAAGTCTGGGCACAAATTTCCACCAGAATCGAACGTGCGGATGCCTTAGTCGCGCACAATGCGAGTTTCGATCGACGGGTACTCTACGCTTGCTGCGACTTGTATAATATTCCCCAGCCTAAGCAGAAGTTTATTTGCACAGTCGCCCTCGCTCGCGAGCGGTGGAATCTCTATCCGACTAAACTCCCTGATGTCTGTCGGCATCTAAAGATCGAATTAAATCATCACCACGCACTCTCTGATGCTCGTGCTTGTGCCGAGATTGTCATTGCCGCTTCCCTTCCCTAATCATCTAAATGGGCGTAGCGATTGAAGAGAAAATCGAGGGCATAATTGCGTAGCTCGATATAAGTACTACTTTCCATAATTTCCTCACGATTCCGAGGTCGATCAAATGGTATATCCAGTACTTCCCCAATTTTAGCAGCAGGGCCATTGGTCATCATCACCAATCGATCGGCTAGATACAATGCCTCGTCGATATCGTGGGTAATCATTAATACTGTGACTCGATGTTCGCGCCAAATTGCTAGTAGTTCATCTTGCAATTCTTCCTTGGTAATGGCATCGAGGGCACCAAAGGGTTCATCTAATATTAACACTTGAGGTTTGATCGCGAGGGCGCGGGCGATCGCGACTCGTTGTTTCATCCCGCCGGAGAGTTGTCCAGGTTTTTTAGTGGCGGATTCGGTGAGTCCGACCATATTTAGATGTTCGCGGACGATCTCTTTTTTCTGGGCTTCGGTGTGGGTGGGATAGACGGAATCTACGGCTAGATAAACGTTGTCATAGGCGGTTAGCCAGGGCAGGAGACAGTAGTTTTGGAACACCATCATTCGATCTGGCCCAGGTTCGGTAATCGGTCTGTCTTGGAGCGTTACGGTGCCACTGGTGGGAGTGTTGAAGCCGGATACCATGTTGAGCAGGGTGGATTTGCCGCAGCCGGAGTGTCCGATTAGGCAGATGAATTCGCCTTCGTTGACGGTGAGGTTGATACCATCGAGGATGGTGGCTGGGCCGTTGGCGGTGGGGTAAACTTTGGTGACTCGATCGATCGTGAGGAATGACATATTTTTGTTTGGCTGAGGTTATTCTTGGATTAGTGCTTCGGTTTTGGTTGCTGGTGGGTAGAACCCGGATCTGGGGGGTCCCCCCCCAACCCCCCCGTTGAGAGGCGGGATGCCGCCCCTCAAACTCCCCTGCATAAGGTCATATCTGTGGGCTAGCTTGGAGCGGCATTCGCTCCAACTTAGGTTTTAGTTAAAGATTATTAGACTAGAATTTAGTCTGGATTGGTCTTTCCGGCTCCCTCCCCTTTATAAGGGGAGGGCTGGGGTGGGGTAAAGATCTCCGCAGCAACTAAAACTAATCCAGATCGATTTCTTTAATCGTAAGTTCGCGATGAATCGGCTGATTCCGCAGATAATTCAAAGGCTCATCAGGATTAAATACTTGCCCATCAAAAAGCTGGAAGGGGTCGCGATCGGGTTCGATGCCGATGTATCCTAATTGTTGACAAGCTTTGAGAAAGTGATCTACCCGTCGCACTCTGGTTAATATTTCTAGATGGTTTTTGGGGAAGGGTACAATCCCCCATCGAGCGAGTTGGGTAAGAATCCATAATCCCTCAACCTTGCGCGGACAGTTGGCATTTTCGACGTGAAATTGGTGGTAGCGGGGAAGGATTTCGGGGAGGATGTTACCGCCTCTGTCGAATGGTCCGATTAAGCCTGGGCGGATGTATTGGGGGGAAATGTTGAGGTGCTCGGTGAGGAGGATGAGGATTTCTTGACGGTGGCGAGGTTCGTCGCAGTATTCACAGGCTTCGAGCACAGCTTGAACGATCGCGGCGTGGGTATTAGGATGTTGTTGTACCCAACTTTCTTTAAATCCGAGGACTTTTTCGGGGTTGCCTGCCCAAATATCTAAGTCGGTAGCGATGACGAAGCCGATCCCTTCTTGAACAGCTTGGGTGTTCCAGGGTTCGCCGACGCAGAAGCCATCGATTGCGCCAGATCTGAGTCGATCGACCATTTCTTGTGGTGGGATGACGACTAGGTTAAGATCGTTGTCGGGATCGATGCCAGCGGAGGCTAGCCAGTACCGCAGCATTAGGTTGTGCATGGAGCAGTCATGGACGATACCGAGGGTGAGTTTACGTTCTAGGGTGACGGTACTAATTGCGGCTTTGAGATTTTGGAGGGTATAAACGCCCTGGTTGTAGAGCTGAGTGCTGAGAGTGATGGCATTGCCGTTGCGCGAGAGGACGAGGGGAACAGAAATAGGAGTAGAGGGTCTACCATTCATGCCCAGAGTGAGGGCTAGAGGCAGCCCTGCGACCATTTGGGCCGCGTGAATCTCTCCACTAACAATATTGTTAGCGATCGCGTCCCAGCTAGCCTCCTGGAAGAGGTTGGCGATTTCGATCCCATATTTGGTGAAGAAGCCTTTTTCTTTGGCAACAATTAGCGGGGCGCAGTCGGTGAGGGGGATATAGCCGATATTGACAGTAGTTTGTTCGAGTTTTTTAGTTTGGGGGACGAGGAGTTGGGTCGGTTTGGCAGATTGGCGTTGTTTGACTCGTTTTTGCTGATTGAGAAAGTTGATGATTTCGCTCCGCATTGGGTAGTAGTCGGGATGTTTGACTACTTCCATCCGGCGGCGAGGGCGAGGTAAATCGACGGTGAGAATTTGCCCGATATTTGATTCTGGGCCATTGGTGAGCATGACCACTCGATCGGATAATAATAGAGCTTCATCTACATCATGTGTCACCATGACAGCGGTAACGCGGCTTTCTTCGCAGATGTGCATCAATTGTTCTTGCAAGCCGCCACGAGTCAGCGCATCGAGAGCACCAAAGGGTTCATCCAACAGTAATAGTTTAGGACGAATAGCTAGGGCACGCGCGATTGCGACACGCTGTTTCATCCCCCCAGAAAGTTCGTTAGGGCGTTTAGTTGCGGAGTTTTGTAAGCCGACTAATTCGATATGATGTTCGATGATACTTTTGCGTTCGCCTTTGGGTTGTCTACTATAGACTTCATCGACGGCGAGAGCAATATTTTCGCGCACGGATAGCCACGGTAACAGTGAATAATTCTGAAATACCACCATTCGATCTGGCCCAGGTTCGGTAATTTCTCGTCCTTCTAAAATTACCCCGCCTGCTGTAGCTCGATCGAGTCCCGCAATCATATTTAATAACGTCGATTTTCCACAGCCAGAGTGACCGATCAAAGAAACAAATTCACCCTCCCTAATCTCCAACTCAATATTTTTAAGTGCAACATAACTCCCGCCATTAGCCAGCGGAAATACCTTGTCCACATGGTCGATCTGTACAAACATAATTTAGTGAATAGTGAATAGTGGATGGTATTAATTTTACCTATTGTTATATTCAGAAATAACTCGTAGGGTCGGGTTTATGGTATCGACATCGAACGCACCAAAAATATAATTCAAACCCGCCCAATCACACCAGCAATTAAAACATATATTATTTACGATCCTCTGCCACAATCTTCGTGGCAATGAAAGCGATCGATCGATCCAACAGAAACCCAACCACACCCACATAAATCAGCGCGAGAATGATTCGATCGAGATAAGCATTGTTGTAAGATTCCCAGATGAAAAATCCAATTCCAACATCACTTCTGAGCATTTCCGCTGCAACGATCGCTAACCAAGACAAACCAATCCCAATGCGTAAACCAGTGAAAATATAAGGCAAGGAAGCAGGTAGTAGAATCTTAAAAAAGTAGGCATTGTTCGACAACTTCAATACCCGCTTGACATTAATATAATCCTGTGGAATTTGCTGAACGCCGACAGTTGTATTAATCAAGATTGGCCATACAGCCGTAATAAAAATCACGAAAATTGCAGCTAAACCATTGTCTTTTAATGCTGCTAATGCGATCGGCAACCAAGCCAATGGTGGAATCGTTCTCAATATCTGAAAAATCGGATCGAGCGATCGATACACTAACTTATTAGAACCAATCAGAATTCCAAATCCCACCCCAACAATTGCCGACAAACTAAACCCAATAAATACCCGTTGTAAACTCGCCCATACCTGTAAAGCTAACCCCTTCGAGTTACCACCATTATCAAAAAATGGATTGATAATAAACGGGTCCCAAGCACCCCGAACCACCTGAATCGGCCCAGGTAAACCCTGAGAACCAGGCATACATAGCAACTGCCAAATCACCAAAAATACCAACAAAGCAACCACTGGCGGCAGAATTCCCCGCGCCTGCTTCACAATCCAAGAGTTGCTATTACTATTAGCACCTCTACGATTTTTGCTGACTTGCCGACTACTACTTAGTGCCATAATTCTCCTTGTTTCGTTATTAATAATTCGCCATTTGGAGCTAACGGTGTTACCCCCCCAACCCCCCAGAGGGGGGGATTTACTCCCTCCCCTTTATAAGGGGAGGGCTGGGGTAGGGTAAGGGTCTACACATCACCTCCAATGACTATGCTCGATTACCTACGGTACGCTTTGCGATTGAATGCTAAAATTGGACTAGTATTTTTTATTGTCGAAGCCTAAATTAGTCAAGACAGCGATACTCAAAGATCGCCGCTCTAGCTAATTTAAGCTTTCTTAATCTTCAGAGCCTTGAGATATTCTTCCGGCTTCGCAGGATCGAATTTCACCCCATCAAAGAAAGTTTCCACCCCACGGGAAGTACTTGCTGGAATCTGAGCCGCATCAACCTTTAAAGCTGTTGCCGCCACCTTCCATAAGTCCTCACGGTTTACCTTCTTAACCAACTCTTGTGCCTTGACAAAATCAGTTGGAATATTTCCCCATCGCATATTTTCAGTTAAGAACCACATGTCGTGACTTTGATAAGGATAAGAAGTATTATCTGCCCAGAATTTCATCGAATTGGGATACGCAGTTTCAGTTCTGCCATCACCATAATCAATTTTGCCCTGAATCCTACCGAGGATATCTGTAACCGGAACATCAAACCATTTAGGCATAGAAATAATTTTACACATTTCCTCTTTATTCTCTGGCTTATCACACCATTGTTGCGCTTCCATGACTGCCATCAAAATTGCTTTCGCAGCTTTAGGATTTTTATCAACCCAATCAGCACGCATTGCAAAAGCTTTTTCAGGATGATCTTTCCACAATTCTCCTGTTACTAATGCGGTATAACCCAGCTTTTGATTGACCAACCTCGCATTCCAAGGTTCGCCCACACAAAAGGCTTCCATACTTGCTGTCTTCATATTCGATACCATCTGTGGTGGTGGTACTGGCACGACAGAAACATCCTTAGCTGGATCGACACCATTAGCTGCTAGCCAGTAACGCATCCATAAATCGTGAGTGCCACCAGGAAAAGTAACTGCTATTTTTAGATCCGTTTTACCGCCAGTTTTAGCCTTAGTTAAAACTTCCTTAAATCCTGCACCTTTAAGTTGAATTTTAGCATCTTTATAAATATTGGCCACTGAAATTGCCTGTCCATTTGTATTCAATCGTGCCAAAATATACATCGGTACCGGTTGCTTCGTTTTGGTCATTCCCATCGTCATAAAATAGGGCATCGGTGACAGAATATGTGCTCCATCGATCCCACCACCAGCGGAGCCAGTTTCTAAGTTATCGCGAGTAACAGGCCAAGAAGTTTGTTTGAGAACTTCGACATCTTTCATTCCATATTTAGCAAACAAACCTTTCTCTTTAGCGATGATTAATGGTGCTGAATCCGTCAGTGGAATAAAACCTAATTTAGCTGTCGTTACTTCTGGTGCATCACCTGCTGCGATAGTAGTTGCTGGAGTTATTTCTGCTGTGGAACTCTTTGCTTCGCCTTCAGGCTTTTTACTACAAGCATTAGTCAAAATACTAGCGGCGGTGGTGACACCAGCCGTGAACATAAACTTTCTTCTTGAAAATTGACTCATATCCTTATAGATCGCTCCTCGTATTTAGGTCAGTAAAAGTGATTACTGCCAATTGCTTTTCTCTATTGTCGTTTTTGACTGCTGATAAAACTGTAAGTTTCGTTACCAATTAAGAATAAAAGCTTGACAAATATTAGATTTTGGAGTCCTAAAATACGGAAATAGAAAACAGTATCGATCGATACGATCGATAGCAAATATTCGTTAGTAAAAATTATGATGATGATAATTAGATCTAATCTATAGCAATCCTATTTGATTTCCTCGCAGTAATGCTACAGATCTTTACCCCTCCCAAGCTGTCCGAATATGCGCGGATGCGCGCTCCTCGGCTCTACCCTAAGCGCAAAGCGCAGGCTATGCCAACGCATAGCGTCTCGTTGGTGTAGCCTCTCGATAGAGAAGAGAGGGTTTAGCACACTAAGCAAGCGAGGCAAGATAGTCGGGGATCTGTCACCCTAGAGAAAATATAAAATCCATTGAAAAGCCCGCCAACACTATCCTGGTTGACGGGTTTATAGTTATAACGCCGATCCTGCCCGATTATTTCCGGTTATCGTAGAATTAATCTGATGCTGTGATGTTTAACCGCTAAACTACCTCTGCAAGATCAAGCAAAGGACGAGATTTGAACTCGTGTCTCACAAACGTTGTTCTACGAAGGTTGATAAGTCCGACTCAATCCTTGAAATAACGCGCTCTTTTGCGCCAGTTGATAAACTTCGGTTTTACCTTTGCCACTATTTGTCTTGACTGATTGTAAGATGGCGATTAATTGATTTAGCTTCATGGAAATTCGGTCGGTTAAAGATCGGATAATTGAGACTACTTGGTTAATAAGACGACAGCATAGGCACAAATTCCTTCTTCCCTTCCTGTTGCATCTAATTTTTCGTTGGTAGTGGCTTTGACCCCAACTTGCTCTGGTAATAATTGTAACGCTTGTGCCAATCGATCGCGCATCGCCTGAATATGGGGCTTGAGTTTGGGACGTTCGGCAACAACAACTGTATCGAGATTGGAAATTTGCCAGCCTCGATCGATAATTAAACGATGGACTTGTTTTAAAAGTTCGATACTATCTGCACCCGCCCATTGCGGATCTGTTGGCGGGAAATAGTGCCCGATATCACCCAAGCTCAATGCACCGAGCAGGGCATCCATAATCGCATGAGTCAGGACATCTGCGTCGCTATGCCCTAATAAACCTAGCTCGTGCTCGATTTTAACACCGCCCAGGATCAGCGGACGATCGGACACGAGGCGATGAATGTCGTAACCATTACCGATACGGATGTTCATGGAGTTTGAGGAGTAAGATGTGGCAAAATAGCTAGTATCGATCGTATCGCACCAGAGAGGTCGAAACACACTATTGTTCAAATCGAGATCGATGGACATACCAGGGGAAATCGCAATTACCATCAAATCTCAATTGCAACAATTAGCAATTCAAGAGCAGATCGTCATTCTCTATGCTTGCGAGTCGGGAAGTCGAGCTTGGGGATTTCCGTCTCCAGATAGTGACTATGATGTGAGATTCATTTATCTCCGCCCTCTAGAATGGTATTTATCGATCGAGGATCGTCGCGATACCATCGATCTACCTGTAAATTCCTTGTTAGATATTAATGGCTGGGATCTACGCAAAGCTCTAAAATTATTTAAAGGCTCGAACTCGGTTATCTATGAATGGATACAGTCGCCAATAATTTATGAGAATAATCATAATTTAGCCCCAGAATTACTCGATCTAGCGAACAGTTATTATGCCCCGCATGCGGGAATTTATCATTATCTCAACATGACTACCAACTGCTACCAAGAACATCTTCAATCTGATGTCATCAAGTTGAAAAAGTATTTTTATGCACTCCGCCCAATTCTAGCAGCTAAATGGATTGTTACTTATCGTAGCTTTCCACCAATGGTTTTCAGCGATTTACTTAAGCTAATTAGCGATCGTCAGGATATATTAGCGGAGATCGATCGACTATTAACTATCAAAGCAACTGCCACTGAAGCTACAACAATTCCATTCAGCCAAATCCTCAATAATTTTATTCAAGCAGAGATCGACAATTGCAATCGAGCCGTCAAAACTATCCCCAAACACAACATTAATGATTTAGCTCTCAACAACCTGTTTAAAAACTATGCTCTTGGAAGAGAGGTGGCGGGGCTCGGGGGGCGAAAAGTGCTACTGGTCGAGTGACCCGCTCAGTACTAGAACGATCGATTAATAATTATCAATTATCAATTATCAATTATCAATTATCAATTACTAATTCGATGGATATCAAACGCGGCTTTGTAGAAGCAATTGGCAATACACCACTAATTCGACTCAATAGTTTTAGCGATGCAACTGGATGTGAAATTTTAGGTAAAGCAGAATTTCTTAATCCTGGTGGGTCAGTCAAAGATCGTGCCGCCTTGTATATGATTGAAGATGCCGAGCGTAGCGGTACCCTCAAACCAGGCGGAACGGTGGTTGAGGGAACGGCTGGAAATACAGGTATCGGGCTGGCACATATTTGCAACGCTAAGGGCTATAAATGCCTGATTATCATCCCCGAAACCCAATCGGCAGAAAAAATAGAAGCACTCCGCACCCTCGGCGCAGAAGTCCGTACAGTGCCTGCCGTGCCCTATAAAGATCCGAATAATTATGTCAAATTATCCGGTCGTGTTGCTGCTGAAATGGAAAATGCAGTCTGGGCAAATCAGTTTGAGAATCTGGCGAACCGTCTGGCACATTATGAAACTACGGGACCAGAAATGTGGGCGCAGACTGATGGCAAGATTGATGGTTGGGTCGCAGCGACGGGGACAGGTGGCACTTTTGCCGGAGTGTCGTTATTTCTCAAGGAAAAAAATCCTCGGGTAAAAACTGTCCTGGCAGACCCGATGGGTAGTGGTTTATATAGTTATGTGAAAACTGGTGAAATTCATCTCGAAGGAAGTTCGATTACGGAGGGGATTGGAAATAGTCGCGTCACTGGCAATCTGGAAGGTGTTCCGATCGATGATGCCATCCAAATTGACGATCGAGAATGTATCGAAGTCATCTATCAACTTCTACGTCAGGATGGGTTGTTTATGGGTGGTTCTGTTGGTATTAACGTGGCTGCGGCAGTCAGGTTGGCAAAACAAATGGGGCCAGGACACACAATTGTGACAGTATTATGCGATGGTGGCGCGAGGTATCAATCTCGCATATTCGATCGCGCATGGTTGGCTAGCAAAGGCTTGGTAATTGATTAAAATAAGAGCATAGATTAAGTATCTATGCTCGATCGTCAAGATATCGGTCGAAATCAATTCGATTGCTCATAAATCGGTGCGTCACCACCAGCGATACCATACCCTAAAATATCTAAAGCCCAAAGCCTAGAACCTAGATTATGAATCAAACATTAATGCCGATCGTCCGTAAATCGAGCGATCGCGGGCACGTTCAAATTGATTGGTTGAATAGCTATCATACTTTTTCCTTTGGTAGCTATCAAGATCGTGATTGGATGGGATTTCGGAGCCTGAGAGTCATCAATGATGATATTATCGCTCCCGCCAGTGGGTTTGGTACTCACGGACATCGAGATATGGAGATCGTTACCTATGTTCTATCTGGTGCTCTCCAACATCAAGATAGTCTGGGTACTGGTGCGGTCATCTATCCTGGCGAAGTTCAGCGAATGACGGCGGGGACAGGGATTACCCACAGCGAATTCAATCATTCTCCGAGCGAATCAGTCCATTTACTCCAAATTTGGATTATTCCCGATACAGAGAACCTCACACCCAGTTACGAGCAGAAAGCTTTTACCCCTGAGGAAAAACAGGGTAAATTATGCCTGGTAGCGTCACGAGATGGTCGCGATGGGTCTGTGACCATCCATCAGGATGCAAATATGTACGTGGGGGTAATTGCTGCCAATGACAGCATATCTTATCAGGTTCAACCCGATCGATCTGTCTGGTTGCATGTCGCACGGGGGGAAGTAACGCTTGACGATCGCATCCTAGCAGCAGGTGATGCGGTCATCTATCCGGGTGGTAGTAAATTAGAGCTATCTAGTTCGAGTAGTGGGGAGATTCTACTATTCGACTTAGGTTAAATACAGCAGCTCTAGAATTTCCCCTGTTTTTAAAAATAAAACTGTTGTAATCCGCATTCTGTCGTCAAAGAATTTTAAAATGAGAATTGCTAATTTACTATCCCCTGTCCCTGATGAAAGTTGTTAGTTGTTTGCACGCTGCGGTGATGGTATCCGATTTGGATCGATCGATCGAATTTTATACTGGTACTTTAGGATTGGCACAGGTCGATCGAGATCTGAACTATCCTGGTGCTTGGTATCAAATCGGCGATTTTCAAATCCACTTGATTGAAAATGCCAATTATCAAGCCAGTGATGGTATCGATTTGACAGTATCCACTCGCAATCCGCATATTGCTCTAGGGATTCAGGATTTGGAACAGGCCCAACAAAGATTACTCGCAGCCAACTGTGTGGTAAAAATGAGCAATTCAGGTAGAGCAGCACTCTTTACTCAAGATCCCGATGGAAATGCGATCGAATTAACCCTTGTCGATCCAGAACGAGAATCGACGAAAAAATTTGACATTATTTAATATTTAGGAGTAGAAGTCACCGGAATAAAAAAATAGCGGTACGATCGACTAAAATAATTTAGCGTTAAGTTAAAAAACTAAGGGCAAATGCCTGAAAGAGCTATAAATACGAAAAGTGCCACAGGTTGTCTGCTGATCCTTCTACCAGCAGCACTGGCGATGTCTGCGCTATTTGTAGCGTGGCCATTTATATTGGGTATAACGGTGCTTCTTGCTGGTGGAAATATCTGGCAAAGCTACGAATGGTCGAAGACTACTCGATCGATCGATCCAGTTTTTCAACAACTGATCGTCCAAAATCGCGGTGAAATTACCCCGATTGATCTTTCCCTCAAAGCAAACGTTTCGGGGAATGTATCTCAGAAATATTTAGCGGCTAAAGCTGGTGAATTTGGCACTGGTAGCCGTCAACATCCCGATCGAGGACAAGTCTATTATTTTGTTTCAATTAGTACTCTAGGCAGCATTTTTGATGATAGCGAGCGTGAGGCTCCAGAAATTATGCCAGCAACAAATCCAGTTGTTGCATTAGCACCCGTTCCTACTCCCTCTGTTCCTGAAGTACTATTACCATCTGTCTCTATTCCTCCCGTTCTTGAAATAGTCTCACCAATTTCTCCAGTTGTCGCGGAGGTGACTGCACCACCAGAATCTCCCCCTGCTCCTCCCGCAGGTTCTAATCTGAGCGGTCTTGGTAAGTTATTTGATGAAGAATCTGCCCCAACTAGTGCAGCGGTTGAGCCTTTATCAGTAGCCGATACCGCGACTGCACCGCTGCCGAATATCCCACTAGTGACGATTATCCAGTCCGAGCTAGCGAAGCGACTAGATGTACATTCCAGTACGATCTACAAGCGACGAGGCGAGCCAGATTTTACCGATTGGACTCGCAATCGCGACCCTGAAGGTTTAGCTTGGGGGTACGCGGAAGCAACTAAGGAATATTATCGAGTAGATACTTAGTTAGTTAACAGTTGAAAGTTGAAAGTCTGTAATGTTGCAAAAACATTACGGACTTTTTTTACTGCTATTTTTATCAACATCTTGTATATGCTCACATCTTACACCAGCGACGCGCGCTCCTCGGCTTTGCCCAGGTTTGAGCGCGTCAAGACAGCACAAAAGCACTGGTAATCAGCATAGATCTGAGGGTATCCATTAAGCGGCGTTTTTGGTCTACTAGAAAGCCGTGCTTCTAGCACTGGGTTTTTACCCAAATCTTCGATGAATTGCCCCTGTCATCAATTTCGGCTAAGGTGAGAACGATAGCTGTCGATCCTGACAAATCTGTTGCCATCGACATCTGGCCGATTGGGGCGAATGCTGCTTAATACTTAACTGCTGACTCAAATAATGGCTTTTTCTGCACTGATTCGCACCCTCGAACGCTCCCAACTGGCGGCGGAATTGCTCTCAAAGCTCCAACAGCAGGGGATGCTGCATCTGAATGGATTACCTCGTTTACCGAAAGGTTTGGTAGCCTCAGCTTTGGCTCAAGGATCGCAGCGACATCTATTGGTGGTGACAGCGACGGTGGAAGAAGCTGGCAGGTGGGCGGCTCAATTAGAGGCGATGGGCTGGCAAGCTGTCCACTTCTATCCTACGACCGAATCATCGCCCTACGGGGCTGCTAGCGTCGAATCTGAGACGGTTTGGGGACAAATGCAGGGGTTGGCAGAGGTGCAGTCTTTATCAACAGGGGGAGATCGGCGGGTGGCGATCGTCTGTACCACGTTAGCTTTGCAGCCACATTTACCGTCACCAGCAGAATTTTCTTTGCGGTGTTTGACGTTGCGGGCGGGGGATGAGGGGGATGTAGAGCGGCTCGGTACTCAGTTGGTGAATTTGGGTTACGATCGAGTCCCACTAGTCGAAACTGAGGGACAATGGAGTCGGCGCGGGGATATTATCGATATTTTTCCGGTGGCGGCGGAAATGCCTGTCAGATTAGAGTGGTTTGGCGATGAGTTGGATAAGTTGCGAGAGTTCGATCCGAGTACGCAACGTTCTTTAGATAAGATTGAAAGTCTGACTCTCACTCCGGTAAATTTTACGACGATTTTTGGCGAAGATAGTTCGACAGATCGGTATTCATTAATAGACTATTTACCAGATAATTGTTTGATAGCGATCGATGAGTTCGATCGATGTCAGGCACATAACGATCGCTGGTGGGAATATATTCAGGAGGAATGGGAAAAGTTACCCCCAGGCACTCCGGTTTTACACGAAAAGTTTAGTAGTAGTCTTGCTAAGATTGGGGAGAGATTTGCTTATCTCCGATTAGATGAATTAGTAGTTAGTGGTGAGGGTTTAAATTTAGCCTGTCGATCGATTCCGACTATTCCCCATCAGTTTGCCAAGATTGCCGAAACTTTGCGCGGTTATCACAAACAAAATTATTCGAGTTGGCTGGTATCTGCTCAACCTTCTCGATCGGCATCACTATTACAAGAGCATGATTGTCCCGCTCAATTTGTCCCGAATCCCCGCGACTTTCCGGCGATCGACAAATTACAAATTCAGCATACGGCGGTAGCGATTAAATATTCAGGTGTGGCTGAATTAGAAGGGTTTATCCTACCTACATTTAGGATGGTATTAGTTACCGATCGAGAGTTTTTTGGACAACAATCTTTAGCGAGTTTTAGTTATGCCCGCAAACGTCGTCAGGCGGTATCGAAACAAGTCGATCCGAATAAATTGCGGCCTGGCGATTATGTGGTTCACCGCAATCATGGATTAGGGAGATTCGTCCAATTTGAAAGCATTCGGACTGATGATGTTCTCCGCGACTATTTAACGATTCAATATGCCGATGGTTCGCTCAAAGTCCCAGCAGATCAGGTAGGCGTATTATCTCGGTTTCGTCAGGGTGCAACAGCAAAACCAGAATTAAATAAACTATCCGGTCAAGCTTGGGAAAAGACCAAGGCAAAAGTCAAGAAATCGATTAAAAAATTAGCATTCGACCTGCTGAAATTGTATGCAGATCGATCGCTCAAACAGGGATTTACGTTCCCCCCCGATGCACCTTGGCAACAGGAACTAGAAGACTCATTTCGCTATCAACCCACCCCCGATCAATTGAAAGCAACTCAAGATGTCAAACGAGACATGGAAAGCGATCGACCGATGGATCGATTAGTCTGTGGTGACGTAGGCTTCGGTAAAACAGAAGTAGCAATTAGAGCGATATTTAAAGCCGTCACCTCCCATAAACAAGTAATTTTTCTCGCGCCTACCACAATCTTAACTCAACAGCATTATCACACTCTCCAAGAACGATTTGCACCCTATCCAGTTAACGTCGGGTTACTTAATCGTTTTCGCACAGCCGAAGAACGTAAAAATATTCTCCAACGCCTTAAAACTGGCGAACTAGATATCGTCATCGGGACTCATCAACTATTGAGTAAAGAGCTGAAATTTAAAGAGCTAGGTTTATTAGTAATCGATGAAGAACAAAGATTTGGAGTAAATCAAAAAGAGAAAATTAAGACCCTAAAAAGTGATATTGATGTCCTCACCCTTTCTGCTACCCCGATTCCCCGCACCCTCTACATGTCTCTTTCTGGGGTGCGAGAAATGAGTCTAATTACCACTCCACCCCCATCGCGTCGCCCAATTTCCACTCATTTATCACCTTATAAATTAGATGTGGTAGCCACAGCAATTCGTCAAGAACTCGATCGAGGCGGACAGATATTTTATGTGGTTCCCAGAATCGAAGGAATCGAAGAAACTGCGGCAAAAATTCTCGAATTAATTCCCTCCTGTCGCATCGCCATCGCCCACGGACAAATGGATGAATCGGAACTAGAATCAACGATGTTGACATTTAGTAATGGCGATGCAGATTTACTCGTCTGTACCACAATTATCGAATCGGGTTTAGATATTCCCCGCGTTAATACCATCTTAATTGAAGATGCCCATCGGTTTGGATTGTCCCAACTATACCAACTCCGAGGGCGCGTCGGACGAGCCGGAATTCAAGCTCATGCCTGGTTATTTTATCCAAATGAAACAACACTATCCGAACAAGCTAGACAGCGGTTAAAAGCGATTCAGGAGTTCACACAGTTGGGTTCTGGTTATCAACTAGCCACCCGCGATATGGAGATTCGGGGTGTCGGAAATCTGCTCGGTGCAGAACAATCGGGACAGATGGATGTAATTGGTTTTGACTTATATATGGAAATGCTCCAAGAAGCCATTAAAGAAATTCGCGGACAGGAAATTCCTCAAGTAGACGATACTCAAATCGACCTCAAAGTCACCGCCATGATTCCCGCCGATTATATCGCCGATCTAGAGCAAAAAATGAGTGCCTATCGATCGGTAGCCGCCGCCGATAGCAAGCAAGAACTAGCCAATATTGCCGCCGAATGGCACGATCGATATGGTGCAATTCCTAAACCAGCTCAACAATTATTCCGCATTGTCGAACTCAAACAAATTGCCAAACAACTCGGCTTTAGTCGCATTCGTCCCGATGGCAAACAACACGTTATTCTAGAAACACCAATGGCGGAACCAGCCTGGAATTTGTTAGCCGAATATCTGACCGATAGCAGTCGATCGCGTTATGTTTATAGTATGGGTAAAGTCACCGCTAGAGGCTTGGGTGTATTGCGCCCTAACGAGCAGGTAGAAACCCTGATTAATGTCTTGAGTAAGATGCAAGGCGTATTGATGGCTAGTAATTCCATCACCTAAGCGGTTAGAAACCGCGCCTCTGTCCTCTCCAGTAGCTACGCAATGGGTGAAGAATCTGCTTCGTTCGATCACCGCAGGGGGATGAATCCCCAGGCCATTAGCTCAAGTCCGTTTTAACGGACTGGAAAAACTTGTGCTGTTCACAATTAATTTACCCTGTCGCAATACTTTTTGCGACAGGTTCATTGCAACAAGATATCAATCGACAAGTCCTCTTCAGAGGACTTGAGCTACTAGCCCGCACTTTAGTCGCGGGCGGTGCAAGAGCGGAGCCAATATCCTTAATCTGAAGTTCATTCATGAAATTGGTGGATTTTCAGTCACAGGAGTAGCTAACAATTCATCCCGTAGCCGCGAGATAATGGTAGCATCATCGACTCGATCGAGTATTTCTTGGATTACCGTATTTGCACCCAATTGTCCCCAGGTACAACCCGCTTCCAGATAAGCTTGAGTAGCTTTCCCCACTGCATAAGCACCATAACCTGCAATTGCACCTTGAATCGCACCCGCGCCCAGATAACCAGGAATTGCAGTCAAATTCACACCAGAACCGATAAGTGCGGTGGTTTTCCCTACGCCAAACACGATACTAGTTGCTAATTCTCCGAGCAATAAACTACCACTACTAAATAGAATCCCACTGAATAACTTACTAATCTCGTAGTTAGTCATCGGTAAATTATATAACTTCGCCAGCGATCGAATCAATAATAAATCCGCAAATACCCCACCCAAAACATCAAAAATTGCCACAGGATTTGCAGCTACCGCGATCGCCTTATACTGAGCAAATTGCCATACTAAAGCATTTGCTTCCGACTGCATTCCGGCTAGAGTACTTTTTGCCAAATTCGCTTCCGCAGCACGCGCCTGCACGAGAGCATTAATCGCCAATAAAGATCGACCTTCCCGTGCTAACAGTTCTTGAATTTTATCCTGAAGTGGTGCAATTTGGGGCGCGGGCTGTTCCCTCTCAAATTTCTTGGTGCCATCGGGATATTCAATCCGTACCTGTATGGCTGTGGGATCTGCGGCTACCATCACCACTTCATCCGCTGATAGCAACCGCTGCAATAACTCATCGCTGACAGTATCCCCACTCAAACTTTGTAATTGTTGATAGATAGTTTGACGTTCTTGTTCGGGATACAGATCGGCTTTATTAAATACTAGTAATAACGGCTTCTGTGCCTGACGCAATTCGCGTAACGATTGATATTCTAATTGAGTAATATCGCCCGCAATGATAAATAAAATTAAATCTGCTTGACGCACGACTTCTGCAGACATTTGAGCGCGGGCTTCCCCATCAATTTCATCCAAACCAGGTGTATCGATCAGATCGATTTGAATGATACCATCTGGCGACCAACGGATCGATCGAGGGAACCTTGTCACCCCGTTTAGCGGCCCAGTTTCCAAGACTTTTTTACCCATCAGTGCATTTAACACCGCCGATTTACCCCGACTGACCAATCCAAATACGGCAATACTATAATTAGTCTGCTCCAGCTTGGCTAATGTATTCGCTAAGGTATCTAAATCGCTCTGCAAGCTAGGTGAAACTTCCCCAACTTTAGCGGCCGCATATCGAGATAAACTCTGCTTTAAACTCGCTCTGGCGCGGTCTAGATCTAGAGATTCTGGTGCGGGAGCATTGATGGTTGTCTCAGGGTTAGTCATATTCTAGATACACGATCGCGAAATTACTCATTAGGCTATCACCAAAAACAGTTTTAGGGTACTGGTATCAGCAGATAAATCGGTCAATTATAGTTTCTGTTACTAATCGGCAGGAGCAGCGACTGCCAGATATTTAAGTCTCTAGTTTCATCACTAACACCGAGGTGGATCGCGATAATATCGAGACGACCGTTATAAGTTTGAAAGATTCGATCCCACCAGGTGAAGACACTACCATAATTGGAGTTAGTTTCTGTCACGAGTTGGGAATGATGAATCCGGTGATAGTTTGGGGTAACGATGATATAAGCTAATATTCGATCGAGCGATCCAGGGATGGCTAAATTGCTATGATGTAGGGCGACAATGACGGTAAATACTAGCTCGTAAATTAACACAAGATCGCCAGAAATTCCCAGCCCCCAGATTAAGACTAGTTTGGGAATACTCGAACTCATAATCTCGATCGGGTGGAAGCGATAGGCTGTAGATACATTCATCGATCGATCTGTATGATGTACCCGATGAAATCTCCAGGCAAGGGGTAATCTATGCATCGATCGATGCCAGAAATACATGTAAAGATCGAGAATTAAAAAAGACAAGATTCCAGCTACGACTGGCGAGGCGATCGTTGTAACTATTCCTGGCTGTGAGCCATTTAGCAGCGCAGATCGGGCGATCGAGATCGTCAATAGACTCGACAGGATCGAGTTAATTGTCCCCAACCCAAAATTGTTGGTAATTCTCGACAATAGAGTATTCTGGAAAGAAAAAAATGGAAACTTGTTTTCCAAAACTAGCAAACTGAAGATCGTCGTAATTACGATAATTAACTTAACAGTCATAGGCTCAAATAATCCGAATATTTGGGTACTCTAATATATCAGCCATTAGATCGATTGAGTAGTAGGAGTTTTGGCGTTGCTGATTTAAGGTATGATTCCCTATTTTTGCACTTTCTGCTCCCCGCTCGCCCCTTTCCTCTCATTAGTCGCGGGGATTAGCGCGCTGACATTTTGGTGACGGCAAATGGGGAACTTTGGGTAGCTTTTGATCGCCATAGGAATTATCCTCGTGTTTGTAAATGGTGGAGTTATCTTGCAACCTACTAGTTTGTGGGCATTTTGTGTCTCAATGCTGGCATTTGCTAGTGGCTACCAACTGCTAACTAGAGGTAGAATTGAGTTGTGATTTACTTCGTATTTCAAAGATCGCGCGTAGAGTGTGGGATTATTCCCTCGCAATATAGACATTCCTACGCCCCGCCACTTATCTAGAGGCATTGTAACTCCCACAGCACAACTTCACAGACGATTTTTTCACGGATACGAGATTTAGAGTGTAGAGTGATGAAACAGAAAATTTATCTCAACCTATGTTTATTGGCAATAGTTGGACTGACTGCTTGTGGAAAAAAGAGCCAGCCACCAATTGCGGTAGTTTCACCTACACCCACACCTATAGACACATCCGTACCTAGTCCAAGCGTTGCACCATCAGTCCCATCGCCTGTGGCGAGCCAGCCGACACCAGAAACCCCACCTGTGGTACTATTCCCCTTACCGAGCAAGGTACCTACTATCAAACCAACGCCGAAAGCATTACCATCAACACCAGCAATCGCCGCTCTACCCAAATCTATTTACCCTACACCTACTCCGATCTCGATTCCGGTCGTACCAGCACCAGTTAAAATCGCTGCAAATCCTAAACCAGCACCAATCTCCAAACTCAATATTCCCACAGATCCAGCCCAACAAATTACCCCAGTGGGCATCGGGGGTGCCAAAATTGGGATGAGTCTCAAGGATCTCAAAGCTCACATGGGCAAGGGGTTCGAGTTTTCGATCAAAACTAGTTTTATTGAGGGGTTTGACGCGATCGCTGTAACAAAAGCAGGAACGGTACAGTACTATATTCCTTATCCAGCGGGAACTCAATTTACCGACGCAGATCGGATTCAACACTTGATGACCGATAATCCCAATTATCGGACCGAGCAAGGTGTCGGTCCTGGTACTCCCATTAAACAAGCAGCCTCGGTTTATGGCGATGCTACCCTATCTCTGAGCAAGGAAAATGAGTCCCGTGAGTTTATCAACTTTACCCAACATCCTAACGGTTTAGCCTTTCGCCCCAAACCAGTGAAAACTCGCAATTTTGCGGGAGAATATCCCGAAAGTAATGAAGAGTATCTCAAAACTGAGAAGTATGATAATCGAGCAGCCATCGGTCAAATCACCGTTTCCTGTTCTGACGAACAATGCGAACAAGAACCCAACCCTAACCCCTAAATTATGACTCCCCTCCGCGTTGGTATTGCTGGACCAGTTGGTTCGGGTAAAACTGCATTACTCGATGGTTTGTGCAAACAATTGCGCGATCGATATCAGTTGGCAGTAGTTACCAATGATATTTATACTCAAGAAGATGCTCAGTTTCTAGTCAGGAGTCAAGCCTTAGAGCCAGCTCGAATTGTCGGTGTCGAAACTGGTGGCTGTCCCCATACGGCGATTCGGGAAGATGCTTCGATGAATATTGCCGCGATTGAACAATTAGAGCAACAATTTACAGATCTAGATATTGTCTTCCTCGAAAGTGGTGGCGACAATCTCGCGGCTACATTTAGTCCCGAACTAGTGGATGTCACTATCTACACGATCGATGTCGCAGGTGGCGATAAAATCCCCCGCAAGGGTGGTCCAGGTATTACTAAGTCAGATTTATTAGTGATCAACAAGATCGACCTTGCTCCCCATGTTGGAGCCGATCTAGGTGTGATGGAGCGAGATAGTATCAAAATGCGCGGTCATAAACCGTTTATTTTCACCAATCTCAAAACTGGGACTGGTTTGGCGGAAGTTGTGAAATTTGTAATCGATCGGGTTGTGGTTGGTGGCTAATATTAGGTGGCGTAAATGAGAATTGCTACTCTCGGGTCGTCAAGATTGATTCCTAATGCGGCGCAAGATTAAATAGTAAATTTCCAGCAATTCCAAATTCAAGATATTTTACCGATTTTCCACCAATAATTGATTGTTGCTGGTGGGGTTGGGCGGGTTCGTTTCGCAATTAATGTTGCGGTGCGAGGATTTCTAGCATAAAGCGGCGTTTTTATGCGGGGGGAACCCCCACATAAAAAAACGACAAGACACCCGCCATCTACGACATATCGGAATAGGTTTGAATTTGGAATTGCTGAGTAAATTTCTGTTTAGATGATAAAACAATGGAAGCCGCAGCAACTGCCACGGCTTCCATTGTTTTAACGGAATGTTCGGAAATTCCCCATCCCTCTCTAGGTTGGGGTAGTTCATCTAACTATCTTGAACCAAGTGGATATGTTTATAACCGAGTTTGATACTAAAAGTATCACCCTCTTTTAAGCCCATTTCTTTGGTATAAGCAGCACCAATTAACAATTGACCGTTCTTGTGAACCGTTGCCTTATAAGTCGCGGTTTTACCACGATTATCTCTGCTAGTTTCA
Organism: Chamaesiphon sp. VAR_48_metabat_135_sub; assembly: GCF_031418915.1. Lineage (NCBI taxonomy): Bacteria > Bacillati > Cyanobacteriota > Cyanophyceae > Gomontiellales > Chamaesiphonaceae > Chamaesiphon > Chamaesiphon sp. VAR_48_metabat_135_sub. The sequence continues at coordinate 43,287 of NZ_JANOJV010000223.1, forward strand.
TCAAGTTTGACTCCTTTGGCAGTGAGCACAGCATCATAAAAACCAGATAGATCGGTGCGGGTAACACCTGCTTTGGTAGTTTTCACATAGCCACACTGTGTAGCAGTTTCACGTTTGGCAAGATGTGAAAGTTCTTTAACTTTTTGGAGCAGAGCTTTCCCAGTAAGTGGGGCTGTGGGGATGGTTGCTTCTGCTACGGAATCGACTTTAGACATAGTTTGATTAATGAATACGGCGGATATTTTTGGCTGGATATACAGTTTACTTCATGTATTAGCCATGATGAAGCTGACTTTATATTAGTACATTTTGCACTTAGTTATAATCATAGTTCAAATTAAATTAAAATTAAAATTAAATTTAACAGCGATCGACCTCAATTCGATCGAACTGGACGATCGAGATCGTCAAAATCAAATCCCCAATCTTCCTCGTCGAGATTTTTTGAAGGTGTAGATCGATTGTCTGATGGTGGTTTCACTGAATATGCCGATCGATCGAAGTCTTCATCTATTTCAGTGTATTCAAAATCTTCTACTACTAGATCGTCCTCAAATTCAGTTTCTAATGGTTCTTTATAAGGTGGCTGAATCAATCTAAAGTCTGCATCGTATACTTGGCGACGAGTTGGTTCTGGCTCATTCTCAACTATTTGAGTGCGTCGATTTGGATAAATTTGTTCGTTGTCGATGGTAGATCTATTATTTGGAGATTGGCTATTCTGCTGGGGAGGTGGGAGAGGATCTTCCCACTCTAATTGACGATTTGATATTGGCTCTGCTTCCCAATCATCGAGATCGTCGCTAATAATTGACTGGGCTGAAGGTTTACTGCTAAATCGTTCTCTAACTCTGGATCGATAACTACTAAATCGACTGGTTTTCGCTGGGGAAGGATTATCGTTTTCAGGGGCTGCACTAACGGGTTTATCAGTTGCAGATTTGTCAGTTTCAGGAACTGGTGATGTATAGGTAAAGATATCTTCATCTGGTTGCGGTAATCGCGATTGTAATTGCCGGATCTGTCGCTTTAACCGACGACGATCGATCGATATTGCTAACTGAATCAGACTACTAGATAATATTCCCAATCCGATCGCCATCATTAACCATACCCCGATCGGTAATGCTATTGTTGGCTGATTGAGGATGACTACTGTCATCACTGGCGATAAATTAGACCCCACAACTATCCCCAATAAAATTGGTATTAGTAGCGCGATAGCGATCTTCATGGTCGGGAATGTGGGGGTGTGGAGAGTGGGGTGTGGGGGTGTGTGAGGAGTAGGGGTGTGGCCAAATTCACTATCCACCATCCACTTTCAACTTTCGTCTGATTTCCAGCGGTTCAGGGGGATACAGTCGATATCGAGTCGATCCAATGCTCTAGCAATGACAAAATCGACGAGATCCTCGATCGATTGGGGTTTATGATACCACGCTGGGATCGCGGGGACAATTGCGGCTCCTGCTTCTGCCAGGGTAGTTAGGTTGCGTAAATGAATCAGACTAAAAGGGGTTTCGCGAGGGACGATGACTAGTTTACGTCCTTCTTTGAGTTGGACATCGGCGGCGCGTTCGAGTAAATCGCCACTCAATCCAGCGGCTAATTTACCGACTGTGCTCATGCTACAGGGGATAATTAACATCCCTTGGGTGCGGAAGGAGCCACTGGCGATATTTGCGCCAACATCCGCCCAGCGATGACAGCGTAATTTACCAGCAGTGGGTACGCCAGATTTTTCGCGCCAGAAAGCTTCCTGCTCTTCTGGTTCGCTAGGTAGTTTAATTTGGTCTTCGGCTTGAAATACCATATAGGTAGATCTCGATGCGACTAGTTCGATCTGATAGTCGGCTTCGAGCAGATATTTAATCGATCGAATCGCATAAATTAAGCCAGACGCGCCAGTGATTCCGAGGAGGAGGGGTTTCAAGGGTGTTGGGGTGTTGGGGTGTTGGGGTGTTGGGGTGTTGGGGCGTAAGATATCCCCGACTTCTTGGAGAAGTCGGGGATATTGAATCCTTTACCCTTTCACCCATTATTGAGCAAATCTATTCACTGACAGGTTCAAATTCTTCTATTTCCTCTGCGGGTGAATCTACTAGTTCTGCGGCTTCATTTGCTGCGGCTTCAGACAGCATACTGGTGACTGTGACTAGATCGATTTGTTGACGATAGTAGTCTACACTTTTAACCTGGACTTCGACTCGATCGCCTAGACGATAGGAAGTCCGATTTTTGCGCCCGACGAGACAAGCGTAACGGGGGCGGAATTCGTACCAGTCATCCTTGAGAGAACTGACATGTACTAAGCCTTCTACTAGGGAATCTTCGATTTCGACAAAGAAACCGTAGGACTGTACGCCTGTGATTAAGCCTTGGAAAATTTCACCTGTGCGGGCTTTCATTTTCTCAGCTTTTTGTAAGCCTGCGAGGTCATTTTCGGCATCCTGAGCAATTTTGGTTCGATCGTTTAGATGGGCAATAGAACCCGCGATTTGGGCTTCTAGTTCCTGTTGAACCGTTGGAGTGAGGACGTTCCAGGTAATTTGCCCGTGACAGCTACTGCTACCCAAATTGACGATCTCTTTGGCGCGAGAAGTTTTGCGATCGCGTCCATTACTAAACACCTCATGCAGCACCCGTTGGACTAAAATATCAGGGTAGCGGCGCAGTGGGGAAACACAGTGAGTGTAACCATTCTCGATCGCGAGGCCGAAATGAGTCGCAGGTTTGCTGCTATAAACGGTGGTTTTGAGCAGGGATTTGAATAGGTAATTGAGGACCTGGGGGACTGGTGACTGAGCGAATTGTTGGCTGAGGCGTTGTAAGTCAGCGACGCTGATTTCGGTTTCGACTTCGCCCTCAAAATTCAAGCCCAAGTTAATCGCCAGTTTAATCGTGTCATTGACTTCTACCAGTTCGGGATGGTGTTGAACTGCATAGATACCTGGTACCTGTAAAGCTTGCAAATGGACGGCTACAGCATAGTTTGCCATTACCATTACATCAGTCAGCAACGATTGTGGATCGTCTAAGAAAATCACCCCCAATCTGCCTTCATCGGCAAATGGAGCCTGCTTCCGAATCAGATCGACTTCCAGACCCCCTCTAGATCGCCGTTGCGCTCTGAAAGCTGGTGCGATCGTTTCCCAGATCGGTTTGATGATTTCGATCGCTTGTGGGTCGATTTCGGCGGGTTCGCCTGTTAATACGGCTTGGATTTGAGTCGGATGCAGCAACCAATCTAACCGAACTTTACTCGGTTGAATGTTAAATTCAATCAACTCACCCAAATTGTTGAGCGAGAGCAACACCGAAATTGCCAGTCTTTCGGCCCCTGGTAAAAACCCACAAGCCTGATGAACGGACGCAGGTAATAGGGGGATCGGGTTCTCACCTAAATATACCGCCGTACCGCGTTTTCTGGCATCGCGATCGAGCCTATCGTCAGCATTAATATAACTAGCGATATCCGCAATATGTACGCCCAACCGCCAGATATCACCGTCTAAATGTTCGATCGTCAAGGCACTATCTATCGCCCCCACCTCTTCGCTCACCGCAATTGTCGGCAATTGTGTCAGATCGATACGTCGATCGCTCAGAGGATCTTTCCCACCTGTGGTAATTTTGGCAGCAGCAGCTTCTACGGCTGGCGCGAACGTCTGGTGTAAATCGTGCTTGCAAGTGACAATATCGATATCCGCTGCAGATTCGGCGGTAGTCCCCAATACCCTGGCAACTTTACCCGTTGGCAGATCTTGACCAATCGCGTGACGCAGTACATCAACATGCACCAGATGATCGAGAATGTCATCTAAATTAGCATGTTCCTGTCCATCAGTGCCTGGAATCGAACCATTCGGAGACACTTCCAACTCAAACAACAGTCGATCGTCCAAAGGTATCGCCCGATAGTCTCCCGTTTCTAGCCGTTTTATCCTAGCCAAAACCGAAGGATTTGCCCGCTCCAAAATCAGCTTGACGGCTCCTTCTGGACTGCGCCGACGGGTCCCCTCTTTAATTACTTCAATCAAGACTCGATCGCCATTCCAGGCATTGCTGAGATGACTTTCGCGGATATAAATATCGTCCGCACTCTCCTCATCTTGAATCGCAAAGCAAAATCCCTTACTCGAACAGCGGAGTTTCGCCTCAACAATCCGTTCCGTCAGTTCGCGGCGAAACTTACCCTTCTCCTTCGCTAAGATCCCAATTTTTTCTAATAAATCTAAAGCGAGATCCAATTGCTCGACACTCGATGGGGTTTCGCACCCCAATTTTTTCTCTAGTAATTTTGGGGTAACTAATTTCTCAGGACTAACATGCGACAGCAGCGTGGCGATCGAAAATTCCATATAGTTTAATTTACCTCCACCCAAGAACATATTCATTTATTAAATTTGTAGCACTGCTAACTTACGGGATATTCGGCAAAGGTACTCTTCCCACAATTTTAGCAACAGTAAAGTATCCAAATACATGAGCTGCTGATACTTGTGGCGGCGGTGGTTATTGCGATGCGAAGACTGCCAAACCCGTCGCTGCATGACAGTTTGAGCCAAAAAGATAAATAATTAATAATTATTACTAACTAATAAATCTATCTTGGGCCTGAATAATGGGCATCGCCTTTGGAGCAAGAGAGTCGTTGGCGTTAGCCTCTCCATTCGGAGAATCTTTGTCTTTAGACGGCAAGCCTTGCGATTCCTTGCGCGACATTGACTATTCTCACTCTAACTCTTAAAAGTTTGCAGCTACTAGTTGCACCACTTAGACTTTACCAATTTACCAGTTCTGTTCTCTCATCAACTTAACATCAATTACGCTCTTGTACCGTTTGTCTCTCCGGTTTGTTAGCCGCTCCGGTAGTGCTTTACGAAGTTAGTAAAAGTATCGTTGATAGCGATGGCAGCTCTCGATCTGTGTCTTTAATAATATTACCCTCGAATGTCACCTCTGATACCATTTTGACCAAAACGGAGTTGCCGCACCATCATCGGGGAGTAAATTCTGTTAGCAACTTTAAATTCTCGACTAAGTGATACTTGACAATTATGGTATTAAATACCATAATGTAAGAAAGCTATTTTGAGTAAACAATGAATCAAGCAGTTGCCATCGCTCCAACCGATTCCGATCGATCGGAATCGCTACTATCTCTGTCGAATCAAGACTATAGCTTGCTGACAGACCTGTATCAACTGACAATGACAGCCTGCTATGTCGGCGAAGCACTCGATCGATCTGCCGCTAGTTTCGAGCTATTTGTCCGAAAACTACCAAAAGGTTTCGGCTATTTAATCGCGATGGGGCTAGCCCAAGCTCTAGAATATCTCGAACGACTCCAGTTTACACCAGCTCAAATTGACGAACTTCAAGCCACAGGTATTTTTAAAAACGCCCCCGCTAGATTTTGGGATTTGCTAGCCACAGCTAGATTTACAGGCGATATCTGGGCAGTGCCAGAAGGTACGACGATCTTCGCCAATGAGCCAATTCTACGAATTGAAGCTCCATTATGGCAAGCGCAAATTATCGAAACTTACTTGCTCAATACCATCAACTATCAAACGCTCATCGCCACTAGAGCTGCGAGGTTACGCGATGTTGCAGGTGCGGATGCCATGTTGCTTGAATTTGGCACCCGCCGTGCTTTCAGCCCCCAGGCTTCCCTTTGGGCGGCTCGTGCGGCAATTGCCGGCGGATTAGATACCACTTCCAATGTTTTAGCCGCCTTAAAATTAGGTTGTCAACCCAGCGGTACGATGGCACATGCCCTAGTGATGGCGATAGGAGCGATCGAAGGTAGTGAGGAAGCTGCTTTTAGAGCTTTTCACCGTTATTTTCCAGGCGCACCTTTGCTAATCGATACTTACGATCCCATCGCTGCCGCGACAGGATTAGCAAAACAAGTAGCAGCGGGAGAAATCGAGCTGTCAGGTATTCGGTTAGATTCTGGCGATTTGATTACTTTATCCCAGCAAGTAAAAGCGATTTTACCCGATGTCGATATTTTTGCCAGTGGGGATTTGGATGAATGGGAAATCGCCAAATTGCGGGCGGCGAATGCACCAATTAATGGTTATGGATTGGGGACTAAATTAGTGACAGGTAGCCCAGTCAACGGTGTATACAAACTCGTGGAGATCGATAATATCCCGACGATGAAGAAATCTCCAGATAAAATGACTTACCCTGGCAAAAAGCAGATCTTCCGTGAATCTCAATCTGGACAATTTACCAGCGATACGCTCGGTTTAGCGACTGAGGGTGCCGGATTATTGCAGCTTGTGATGAAGGAGGGCACTCGTCTTCAGCCCGATGATAGTTTGGCTACAATTAGAAATCGCACCGATGCAAATGTAGCCAGTTTACCTGCGGAGGTTCGAGATATTAATTACGATAAATTTTTCTCTATCAATATTTCGCCAGCATTAGTAGAATTAACCCAAAACTTGAAGGGTAAAATATAAAATATCTTGAGTATCGTAGGGTAAGCAATGCCCAGCATTTAGAGTTCAGGAAATATCTGTCTAATAAATATATTTATGTTGGGCTAATTTTATCTCTTTGAATCTAGATATTAAGCTTGAAATATAGACGGTAGGAACCATCCACCATTCACCACCCACCAATTCAATGAAAATTGCTCTATTTGGAACTAGTGCCGATCCGCCGACAATCGCTCATCAAGAGATTATTGGCTGGTTAGCATCACAATTTGATGCTGTAGCAGTATGGGCAGCAGATAACCCCTTTAAAGCACATGGTGCGACTCTCGAACAGCGATCTCAAATGTTAGAGTTATTAATTGCGGAAATCGATCCATCAATTAGTCAATATGCTCAGGTTTATCGCAGTTTAAGTAGTCAGCGAACTTTAGAAACTTTGATGACTGCTGGAAAGATTTGGAGTGATGGTGAATTTATTTTGACGATTGGAGCAGACTTAATTACTCAATTGCCGCAATGGTATCGAGTCGGCGAATTATTAACGCAAGTTAAATTATTAATCGTGCCGCGTACTGGCAATCAGATCGAAGCAAGAGACTTACAGATACTAACAGAGCTAGGAGCACACATCGAGATTGCACCATTAGCTACACCAGCTATTTCATCTACCGAAATTCGTAATAGTCATTCAATTCAAGGCTTAACCCCAAAAGTCGCTATATATCTTCAGCACCATCATTTATATTCCAATTCCGATGAGTCAAAGCAAATCAAATAAACAGATTCTCGCTGATTTTAAAGTAGGTGTAGATAATGTTATTTTCTCGATCGATACCCACCAAAATCGATTACTAGTCTTATTAGTCATGCGTCAAGATGAACCCTATTTAGGACAATGGTGTTTGCCAGGTACCTTAGTTAGAAAAGGCGAAACATTAGAAGCCGCAGCCGATCGAATCTTAGCAGAGAAAATTCATGTAGACAATTTATATTTAGAACAACTATACACCTTTGGCGGTCCAGGTAGAGATCCGCGTGAAGCAGTAGATAGTTATAATGTCAGATATCTATCCGTTAGTTACTTCGCCCTAGTTAGATATGAAGCCGCCGAATTAATCGCCACTGGAGTAGGGGGAATTGCTTGGTATCCAATTGACAAATTACCCGATCTTGCCTTCGATCATCGACAGATTATTGAATACGGGCATCAAAGACTAAGAAGTAAATTAGAATATAGTCCGATCGCGTTTGATATCCTCCCAGAACTATTCACCCTCAGTGATATTTATCAACTATATACCACCGTTCTTGGTGAATCTTTCTCCGACTATTCTAATTTTCGTAATCGGTTAATTAAACTAAGATTTCTAGAAGAAACAGACACAAAATCATCTCGTGGTAGCGGTCGCCCTGCTACATTATATAGGTTCGATCCGGTGGCATTTGCACCGTTAAAAGATAAGCCACTATTGTTTGTATAGGTATTAAAACTGGATATTGCTATGTCAATGTAACCTAAAGCTAAAGGATTGTATGTGTCTTTCTAAGTAGGGTGTGCTATCCCGTAGGGTAACGCACATAATAAAATACGATCGATTTAGATTCTAGTCAGGTTGGGCGGGTTTGAATTAAATCACTGGTGCAATCGTTGTTAGTCGCATAAACTCGCCCCTACAGATCCGATATTTTAAAATTAACTATTCCTGTAAATTCTGTACAAATAAAATATCATGAAAATAGCACTAGCCCAACTCAACCCCACCATCGGCGACCTAAAAAACAACGCCCAACAGATTTTAAAAACCGCCCAACAAGTATCAACCCAAGGCGTAAATCTTCTCCTCACACCCGAACTATCATTGTGTGGTTATCCACCGAGAGACTTATTACTCAATGCTCACTTCATCACCGAAATGGAGCAGACTCTCCACCAACTAGCTAGAGAATTACCATCAGATTTACAGGTATTAATCGGACTAGCTACACCCAATCCTAATTTTGCAGCAACAGGTGGCAAACCGTTATTTAATAGTATTGCATTACTAACCGCTGGAAAAGTGCAAAATATCTTCCACAAGCGACTTTTACCGACTTATGATGTTTTCGATGAACATCGTTATTTTACGTCTGGTAATGAGCCTAATTGCTTCACCATTAATGGAATTAAAATCGGGCTGACAGTCTGTGAAGATCTTTGGAATGATGAAGACTTCTGGGGCAAACGTAGTTATTTAGTCAACCCGATCGAGGAGTTATCCAAACAAAATATCGATTTGTCGATTAATCTATCAGCTTCGCCCTATAGCCTCGGCAAACAACAGGTGCGAGAAGCCATGTTAAAACATACCGCGATCAAATACGATCGAGCGGTATTATACGTCAATCAAGTGGGTGCAAATGACGATCTAATTTTTGATGGTTGTAGCTTGGGATTCGATCGATCGGGCGAACTAGTCTGTCGGGGTAAATCATTCGATCGAGACCTAATTATCGTTGAATTTGACGAATCCAAACAAGACTTAAAACCAGGTAAAATTCAGCCCCTAAATGATTGTACAGATGCCGAAGTTTGGCAAGCATTAGTATTAGGCGTGCGCGACTATATTGGTAAATGTGGTTTTCAAAAAGTAATTCTTGGCTTGAGCGGTGGTATCGATTCTGCCCTAGTCGCTGCAATTGCGGCTGAAGCTCTTGGTGCAGATAAAGTTTTGGGAGTATTAATGCCTTCGCCCTATAGCTCCGAGCATTCAATTACCGATGCGATCGCCGTAGCCGCTAATCTTGGAATTAATACCGAAACTATCCCGATTGGAGACTTAATGCAGGGATTCAATCGCACCCTGGAGCCACTATTTACAGGTACTGAATTTGGACTCGCCGAAGAGAATATCCAGTCGCGGATTCGCGGAAATCTGTTGATGGCAATCTCCAATAAATTCGGTTATTTACTCCTCTCAACAGGCAATAAATCTGAAATGGCGGTGGGCTATTGCACTCTCTATGGCGATATGAATGGTGGTTTAGCCGTCATTGCCGATGTCCCCAAAATGCGCGTTTTTTCCATCTGTAAATGGTTGAATCGGGAGCGAGAAATTATCCCTCACAATATCATCACCAAACCCCCTAGCGCAGAGCTAAAACCAGGACAGGTAGACCAAGACTCATTACCACCATACGAAGTCTTAGATGCCATTCTAGAGTTAATTGTGTGCCAACACCAATCAGCCGAACAACTAATCGATCGAGGTTACGATCCACAAGTAGTAGAAAAAATAACTAAACTCGTCAAACGTGCGGAATTTAAACGTCGTCAAGCACCACCAGGATTGAAAATAACCGATCGAGCTTTTGGTACTGGTTGGCGAATGCCGATCGCGTCAAAGTAAGTTAAAAGTTAAATTCGAGACAGGATCTTAAATCTGCAATTAGACCTCCTGCGAAAGTAAAAACAAAATCTTTTTTAGTATTGTTTTCGTCCATATCTTCCCCTAACGCCTAAAACCTAAAGCCTAAAACCTGACTTTCGCAGGAAGTCTATTGCTTCAGTTGCTGTTTGAGACTTGAGCTTACCAGATCGAAACTCTACAAAATTGACGATCTTTGTCAAAATTATCCGGCTCGGACTTGGGAATACTTGAAGTAAGGAATAACAACTATCGATGCTAGCAAGAAGCTTAACCCTTTCCCTACATCACCTCCATCGGAGAATCTAGTTTTCCTCAAAGTCACCAACATTTGCGGAAAATACGGAGAAAGACTGTAGCTTAATTAACAATGCTAGCTATTGTAAGTAGTTATTACATAGCCTCTTTAAAGTAGACACATATGCATCAGGTTCTAATTGCTGTGCGGGTAATCGGGTGGAGTACGATCGTTTTATCAATGGGTAGTTGCGCTAATTCACAACTGACATTAAATGCCCAAAATTCTACTGCTACAGAAAATCCAGCTTTATTGCCGATTGTTGACAAAGATCCTGTCCTGAAGCAATCCCAGCCAGATCCACTTGTTTCATCATCTACCGTCCAATCTCCGCCACCAATCGCGCCTGAAGTCGCCAAAATTGCTACGACAAAATCTCCGAATTTAGTTTCAGTACCTTATGTTAACCCACTCAACTCAATTCCACTTTTAGCCCAGCATCAGATTGCTAATTCTTGTCAGGCTTTTCCCTGCCTGATTTTGAGTCAATCGCCCAATCATCCACACAATAGATTTAATAATCCTATTTATAAATTGACAGCTTATCGTGACAATACATCAAATCGTGTATTCCAACTTGATGCGGTAACAGGGAGAGGGTTTACTCAAGCCAGAAATCGATATCAAAGCCTAACAGAAGCTCCACTACCAGATGGATCTTATGCTGTGGCATCTAGAGTTGTTGTCGGGAGTATTCGAGAGGTTGGTGGCACAATGGTGCCAATTTTTCCCAAACAGGGCTTCAATCCAAAGATGAGAAGAACTGCTCTAGGTATTCACTGGGACCCAAGTTTTGATAAAGATAAAAAAGAAGATGGAACGTCGGGTTGCATTGGACTGACAAAAAAGGGTGACTATCATCGAGTTAGAGACTTTATTATCAAATATCATCCCCGATCTCTAGAGGTACAAATCGATCGATAAATAAGACAAAAATTATTTAGTTAGATCGACTTCTGAATCGGAAACCAGTTCCCAATACTTATTAATCCACAAGGAAAAAATCATGAAACTTAAAGCGATCGAAACTACAATTGTCTTGGCAATGTTCATCAGCTTGTTACCCAATACAGCTTCAGTATCTGCACAGAATGGCCCTGGCGGTTATGGCAGAGTTAACACAGTGTACAGTTGCAGCCGCGATGGAGATACCATCAATCTCCGTTCTCGTGCGGGTCAGCAATATAGAGTATTAAATAAGATTCCCTCTGGTAAGCCAGTAGTTTTAATTGGCGAGGCCAAAGTTGTTGGCGAATTCACCTGGCAGAAGGTACGTTTTTATGGTGCAGTTGGTTGGGTTAGAGGTGATTTTTTATGTAATTAACGTCAGTATAAAGGATCTCAACAAGATCGCAGACTTCTCGAAACCAACTTGCAGGAATTTTGCCGCGACGCAAAGCTTCAACACCTAGCAGGATTGATTTACGAATAAGATAAGGCTGCTCTTGTTCTGCTCTATCATCAATTCTGTGCTTAACGATTCCACACACTCCACCCGATCGCGATAGACTATAATATTGCTCTCTTGTTGTTCAGAATTTTATGTCGCTGCCGATCGTTGCTATTATAGGTCGTCCCAATGTGGGTAAATCCACACTCGTCAATCGTTTGGCGGGCGCAAGGGAATCGATCGTGCATGATGAGCCAGGAGTTA
>NZ_JANOJV010000224.1:0-5693 GCF_031418915.1 Chamaesiphon sp. VAR_48_metabat_135_sub
GGTACAGGAATTCAGCCCCAACTCTTGCACCGCATTTTCGATCCATTCTTCACCACCAAAGAAGTCGGCAAAGGCACAGGGTTGGGTTTATCAGCCGTCATGGGCATTATTAAAAGTCACGATGGGTTTCTCGATGTCCAAAGTCAAGCAGATCGGGGTACCCAATTTCAGATCTACATCCCCGCCAGCGATACCCCGATTCAGCCCACCGAGAATGAACCAGAACTACCCTCCGGTCGGCAACAGTTGATTCTAGTCGTCGATGATGAAATCGCGATTAGTACGCTGATTAAAGCCACCCTGGAGACATATAATTATCGGGTCTTAACTGCTAATGATGGTGCCCAAGCGATCGAACTTTATGTCCAGCATCGAGACGCGATCGATAGTGTTTTAATCGATATGATGATGCCAGTGATGGACGGACTCACCACCGTCACCGCTCTGCACCAACTCAATCCCGATTTACCTGTAATCGCTATGAGTGGACTGAATTCCGTCGAAGCAGTCGATCGAGCAGAACGCTTTGGCTGCCGCTACTTCATCGCCAAACCCTTTACTACCAGAGATCTACTCCAAGCTCTCGCCGATTGTCTGTCAGTAGTGAATTAATCCTAATTCCTAATCCCTAACTAGAATTGTCTGCGGGAAAAAATCACTGTGGTGACGACTAATAATGCGGCTGTGTACACCAGCGCGTACCCAGCATTGAGTAAGAGTACATCTGGCTGTGGAATCACTCCATAGACAGCATCATTCTTGAGATCGAGTCGAGATAAATCTGGTAAAACCAGATATAAATTGTCAGTCATTTGTTGAAATCCTGGATTTTTGGTGACACCTGCTAGCTTCACCATCCCTTCACTTAAATGTCCGACTAAGTACAGTGAAAATGTCAATAGGATTGCGAGAATAGAACTAGTAAATACACCAAATAATAATGCCCCAGCGGTAATCAGACATAGTTCTAAAAACAGGAAAAATGCGGTGAGTAAGAGGGGGACTAATTGATAGTTAATCTGGGCAAGGCTGAGGACGATCAGATAAATGCTTGTCATCCCAGCGACTAGAATCGCCAACACCGCAGATAAACCTAAGTGTTTGCCGAGGATAAATTCAAGACTACTAATTGGTTTGGTGACGATCGTAAATACAGTCCGCTTTTCGATTTCTTTATTAATCAAATTTGTCCCGACAAAAATTGCGACTACCACTCCTAGTAAACTAGCACTTGCTGGCCCAAAATCGGTGAAAATTTTATCTTGGGCAGCACCAGAAATAGCTGGTAATAGTCTCCAAGCCACAAGCATCACCACTCCATAAAAACCAATCGTAAAAAAGATGCGATCGCGCATTACTTCCCGAAATACGTTACTAGCTACTGCCCAAATCCGAATTAAACTCATTCTTTTAGTTACTCCGCTACAATCTATAAATCGGGGATAAAATTTAGGAATTGGGAGCTAATTAATCCAATTAGCTCCTCGAACAAACCTCCTACTAGAGTAAAAGTACCATCATTAATTTAGTGCTATTTTGATCGGGAATTGCCCCTATTCCCTACGCCCTATCTCCTATCCCCCGACTTTTGACAGAAGTTTAGTGAGGGCGACGATACCGCTTCATCGTACATTTTTTGACGACAAGTGAGATGGTGGGACGATATTTTGTCAAGCCATTCTCGTGGAGTATAGTGCTAATTCTGGCCGATTTCCCGAAGGGAAGGCTCCCCCAACGAACCTGAGTTGCTGTTGCAGATTGGCTAAATCCAACTCCAGCGGTGGCAAACATTACAGTCAAAGTTGCTAATATTAATTTTGGCATGAGCGATCGAGTGTTAATTTGATATATTAAACTGTCTAAATAATATTACTACTTTGCCCCGATTCTGAAATACCCGATCGATAATCTCAACGGAATATCCGGTTCAAGTGTAAGATGTAAATGCCATTCTCATCATCAACCACCACTGACGTAGGCTATGAATGCTGATTCCCCATCTACCTTGCCCACACTAAATACTCAAGGAACGGCAGATCCCATCCTCGTCACTCCAGGGGAGCAACCCAAATTGCAAATTCGCCTCAAAAATGAAGATGGAGTGGTGAAATTGATCCTGCCTACAGAAGCAGAGACTCCAGCTTCGGCTAGTTGGAATGACTTGTGGGAACAACTCCAGCAACGACTTCAAGCTGGTAAAAGGTTTTGGCAACCTTTAGCCATAGTTCACCTGATTGCCAACGATCGATTGTTAGATGCCAGACAATTACAAGGCATTGCTGATGCCCTTACCGATGTAGCTCTACAACTCCAACTTGTTTCTACCAGCCGTCGCCAAACTGCGGTAGCCGCTGCAACAGCAGGTTATTCGGTGACTCAGCAACCCGCAGCCCCACTACTCCCCATTCCCACCGCAGAATCCACCCCGCTCCTAGCCGAACCGATTTACCTGCAAATGACCGTGAGATCGGGGATGGATATCCGCCATCAGGGTAATGTGATTATTATGGGCGATGTCAATCCTGGTGGCGAAATTTTTGCCGCAGGGGATATTATTATTTGGGGGAGATTGCGAGGTATTGCCCATGCAGGTTATCCCAATAACCCTCAATGTTTGATTATGGCACTACAGATGGAACCAACTCAACTGCGAATTGCCGATCGAGTCGCCCGCGCACCAGAAACCCCACCGCCGCAGTTCGAGCCAGAAATTGCCTACGTTACACCCCAAGGCATTCGGATTGCTAGAGCGATAGATTTGAAAACTACCCCGTATCTCCGTGAATTAGCCCTACCAGGAGGATCTCTAAGATCTGACTAATGAGATGGAATTATAGATCGAAAATTATCCCCGATCTTCACCAGCAAGCAGATTTTTATAATCCATAACAGTTATTCCCTACCCTCTCCCCCCTCCCCCCTCTTCTTATAATTCATGACTCGCATTATTGTAATTACTTCTGGTAAAGGCGGAGTGGGTAAAACCACTGTGACAGCCAACCTGGGCATGACTCTTGCCAAAATGGGGCATCGAGTCGCCCTCGTCGATGGTGACTTTGGACTGCGGAATCTCGATCTACTGTTAGGATTGGAAAATCGTGTCGTCTATACTGCGGTAGAAGTACTCGCCGGAGAATGTCGTCTCGATCAAGCCTTAGTACGCGATAAACGTCAACCAGGACTGGTATTACTTCCCGCCACCCAAAATCGCAAGGCGGAAATGATCACCCCCAATCACATGAAATGGATGATTGGCGAACTCGCACCCCAGTTCGATTTTGTCTTAATTGATAGTCCTGCAGGAATTGAAATGGGCTTCAAAAATGCGATCGCAGCGGCTCAAGAAGCTTTAATTGTCACCACTCCAGAGATCTCTGCCGTTCGCGATGCAGATCGAGTCATCGGCTTGTTGGAAGCTAGTAATATTAGCCCCGCCAGATTAATTGTCAATCGTTTGCGTCCAGCAATGGTCGAAGCCAGTGAGATGATGTCGGTAGAAGATGTCAGTGAAATTCTCGCTGTCCAGTTAATTGGTGTCGTTCCTGAAGACGAACGAGTAATCACCTCTACCAATCGCGGCGAACCATTAGTGCTTGAAAATAATCCCAATTCCCTAGCAGCTAAAGCCTTTGATAATATCGCCCATCGGCTTTGCGGTGAAAAAACGCCCTATTTAGAACTCGGTGTCGATCGAGATAATTTATTCTCACGGCTGCGCAAAATCTTCGCTAAATAGTAATATAGCTAAAATACGAGCTTAAATTATACTGAGGATTCGATTGAGTCTATCAGCAGTGATTCGCTAGTAACATCTACCCCATCCAAGTTGGGTAAATAAAAACTATAAACAAGTATTGGGTCGGGAAATTTGTCAGTAATTATTGTCACCATTCTTTGCCCATCAACAATTCGATCGTTTAGGTGCTAATTCCTTCTACCGACTGCATTACTATGACTATGATCAATGAATTTCTGGAAATGTTATTCCCTCGCGTTGGTAACGAGCCAAGTCGGGACCAAGTGAAGCGAAGATTGCAATTAGTCATCGCTCACGATCGAACCGATCTTAGCCCCCAAATGGTCGAGCTGATGCGTCAAGAAATTCTGGAAGTCGTATCGCGGTATGTAGAAATTGATGCTCAAGGACTAGATTTTTCCCTAGAAAGCAATCAACGAGTTACCGCTCTCATCGCCAATTTACCCATTCGCCGCGTCAAAGATGATGTTGAAGCCTCGCCGATGGGTTGGGCTGGGGACGATCCGGCGAGTTGAGTAAGGGGTGTGGGGGTGTGGGAGTAACGGAGTAAGGGGGTAGGGGAGTAAGGTCGTAAGGTCGCAAGAAACACCCCAACACCCCACACCCCCACACCCCACACCCCACACCCCCACACCCCCACACCCCACACCCCCACACCCCTCTTTTGAATCACTCCAATTTCTCTTTCGACTGCTTAGGTAAATGTAGCCACACACACGCACGGGCTGGGGTTTTTCATACTCCCCACGGTATTGTCGAAACACCAAGATTTATGCCCGTCGGGACTACTGCGGCGGTGAAAACGCTCACAGCGGCGCAGGTGGAGGAAACCCAGGCGCAGATGGTGCTGGCAAATACCTATCATCTGCATCTGCGTCCAGGTGAAGATGTGATTAAAGCCGCAGGTGGATTGCATAAATTCATGAACTGGAAAGGGCCGATGCTCACCGATTCTGGCGGTTTTCAGGTCTTTAGCCTCAGTAAAACGCGGAAAATTACCGAAGAAGGCGTGACCTTTAAATCACCCCTAGATGGGCGGACGATTTTTATTTCCCCTGAAAAATCGATCGAGATTCAAAACGATCTCGGTGCGGATGTAATTATGGCATTTGATGAATGTCCGCCCTATCCGGCGACTCGCGAGGAAGTCGTCATGGCGACAGATCGCACCTATCGGTGGTTAGAACGTTGCATCAAGGCTCATCAACGCCCTGCAGATCAGGCATTATTCCCGATCGTCCAAGGCGGCGTACACTTAGATTTGCGGGCGGAAGCAGCCAAATCTCTGCAAGAATTTGACGTACATGGTTATGCAATTGGCGGCGTAAGTGTGGGCGAGCCAGCGCATTTTATCCATAAAATTGTCCGCGCCACCGCCCCATTATTACCCGCAAGTAAACCGCGCTACCTGATGGGGATCGGTACCTATAAAGAAATGGCGATTGCGATCGCCTCGGGTATCGATTTATTCGACTGTGTGATACCTACCCGCGTCGCTAGGCACGGTGCAGCCTTCGTCAGGGGCGAAAGATGGAATCTCAAGAATGCCCCCTTCAGACGCGATTTTACCCCCTTAGACGATACTTGCCCCTGCTATACCTGTCAGAACTTTAGTCGGGCTTATCTAAGCCATCTCGTCCGTTGTGGTGAAATTACTGGATTTACCCTGTTATCGCTGCACAATATTACCGAGTTAATTCGGTTTACTCAAAAAATTCGGGATGCAATTTTACGCGATCGATTTATGGAAGAATTCGGACATTGGTTGACTGATGAACATGTGGATTCGATCGACGAGTAAGGGCATAATTTCGGCTATATTTCCTCGATTCGATCGATAACGAGCGGAGCCGAAATGTGGTTGTCGCAGAGGGGAAATCCTTCGCATGGTTGATTCGATCGAAACTTTCTGATCTCTATCGGTTGGCATTTAACG
>NZ_JANOJV010000225.1:0-5940 GCF_031418915.1 Chamaesiphon sp. VAR_48_metabat_135_sub
GATAGCTCTGGATTATGCTCGTACAATGTCTGTCCGGTAGCGAGGGACTGTATCAGTATGCCCCACTGTCCTTTCTCAAAGGTAGGCGCATTGACGATCGGATCTAATACTGAGTTGAGATTACTAGAGCAAATATTGGGGCTGTTAGCGATCTGGGTTTGCTTTACCTGGTTTGGTGGTGGATTTAGGGCTGATGCAGCTCGATCTAGTGTTAATGAGCTAGCCACGATCGCCATAGCTACAAAGGCTGAGATCGATCGGTAAAAGTAATATTTAATCTTTTGATTGAGGCGCATCAGGGGGTCTTAACGTTACTAATTAGAGCAATCTTGAAGAATAGTTCCCTTATTTAAAGAAATATGAACTTATTTTACAAGATATTGAACCGTCAGCCATGACTATATCATAAGAATGATAATCATTCTCAAATTTTTCTCTCAATTTTAGCCTCATAACGCTATAAATCAAGCTATCCAGCCACTCTGTGATGCCAACGAATCCCTTGGTAGTAGGGTCACGATTGCCTTGCAATAGCCGCTCCGAAAGGAGAATCGAGCGATTTTAAGGTCGAAACATGAGGTTGAGATTGGCAATTAAGACTAAAATAAGAGAATGATTATCATTCTTGTAAATAAACTCGCGTCCCCAGCCTCATGAAAAAATCAGAAACGTATGATGTCGTTATTGTGGGTGCAGGTGCGGCAGGAATTGGGATGGGGGTGGTGTTGAGAGATTTAGGATTAGAGAATTTCGCGATCCTGGAACGGCATCAAATCGGTGAATCCTTTCGGCGATGGCCGCAGGAGATGAATTTTATCACTCCATCCTTTCCTGGGCATGGGTTTGGACAACTTGACTTAAATGCGATCGCTCGTAAAACGTCCCCCGCAATTAGTTTTCGGCGCGAACACTTGAATGGCACCCAATATGCACGTTACCTAGAAATGATTGCCGATGCGATTAGCTTGCCTGTCCATACGGGCGTTGAAGTTCAGAAAATCGAAGTCTTACCCCAGTGTCGCGGGTTTGGGATTCATGTGCCAGATGGCATGATTCAAACTCAGTTTGTGATTTGGGCAGCCGGAGAATTTCAGTATCCAAACTTGAATCCTTTTCCTGGCGCAGATTTATGTGTCCACAATTCTCAAGTAGGCTCATGGACAAAACTCCAGGGGGATGAATTTACGATTTTGGGTGGGTATGAAAGTGGCATGGATGCGGCGGTGAATTTAGTAGCTTTGGGCAAAAAAGTCAAGGTACTCGACCGCAGTGGCACCTGGGGCAATACCGACCCCGATCCGAGTGTTTCGCTCTCGCCCTATACGTTGCAGCGAGTCGAGTTGTGTTACTCGACAGGGCGATTAGAACTAATCGGGGGTGTGGCAATTGAAGAAGTAACAGCGGTGCCTGGTGGTTATGCCATTCATAGTGAATATGATAAGTGGATTTCGCCGACTAAACCGATTGTCTGCACTGGATTTGAAGGCAGTTTAAAACGAATTGCAAATCTGTTTAATTGGTCGGATGGCTATGCCCGATTGAATGATCAAGATGAGTCTACCATTACGCCTGGGCTATTTGTCGTCGGCCCTTCCGTCCGCCATGATAAGGCGATCTTTTGCTTTATTTATAAGTTTCGGCAACGGTTTGCAGTGGTGGCAAATTCGATTGCCCGTCGCTTGGATCTCGATCCTAGTCACTTAGAAGTCTATCGCGATGAAGGGATGTTTCTCGACGATCTCTCCTGTTGTGACAACGATTGTATCTGTTAACGCCTAATACAGTCAGCGGGTAAAACCGCCGCTTGCGCGTGCAAAGTCCGCCTGCGCGGACTAACAGTATTGAACGATGTCGGGTTTCGCTCCGCTCTACCCAAACTACTACAAAGCCGTAACTCTTATGCCCTTGCTAACTTCTCCTGTCCAAAGATCGATCGTCATTATCGGCAAGGAAAACACTGGTAAATCTCAACTAATTGCCTCCCTGACTGGTAAATCTGCCTACAGCACCAACTTTCGTGGCTCCACGGTTGCCTGTGAAAACTATTCAGGTGACGGCGTTACGTTTGTAGATACGCCTGGGATTCTTTACCGTTCTGACGCAGCTACAACCCGTATTGCCCTCGCACAGTTAGAGTTTCATGACACCGTGCTGCTCGTCGTCAAAGCTACCCATGTCGATGAAGACTTGGCTGATTTATTACCGTTGGTAGCAGGGAAACGCGGAATTGTAGTCATCCCATTTTGGGATAAGGTGTCACCATCCGATTTTACCCGCCAAATTATTCGCCGCTGGGAAAGAGAGTCTAATTTGGCGATCGTCCCAGTAGATGCGAGACATCTGACGATCGAGCAACGTCAATCGATCTTAGCAGCGATCGATCGACCATCAGCATTTCCCGATCGATGGCAACCAGATCTGGCTGGCTGGCGAATCGAACCTCATCCCACTTGGCTAGAACATCCCCGCGTCGACTGGCTACTCGCGATCGTACTTCTACTACTACCTGCGATCGTGGCTGTCTATGCTGCGAATAGCTTTGCCGCGATCGCCGATCCATTAGTACAGGAACTGATCAAACCCACTACAGCAGCCTTATCTGGCTTACCATCACTATTCAAAGAAATTGCAATTGGGCGATATGGATTGGTAACGATGGGGCCATTATTATTTGTCTGGGCAGTACCCACAGTTATCCTCTATGCTCTATTTTTAGGTGCATACAAAGCTAGTGGTTTAGTCGAACAAATCACGATCGCTTTGCATCCAATCTTACGCCCAGTGGGATTGTCTGGGCGAGATATAGTCCGCGTGATCATGGGTTTTGGCTGCAATGTGCCAGCGGTAATTAGTACCCGTGCTTGCTCTAGTTGCTCCCGTAAGACTTGTATTTCGGCGATTGCTTTTGGTTCGGCATGTTCATACCAATTCGGTGCTACGTTAGGCGTATTCAGTGCTGCGGATCGATCTTTTCTAATCATTCCTTATCTACTTTAATCGATCGCAGCAATTATTTTCACCTTAATTTTAGCTTGGGGTGGTAAGTTATTCTTGTTTGGTTTAGGAGACTCGATCGTTATTTAAAATGAAGACTGTGAGAGCGTCATTATTCTGTCAGAGTTACTCTAGTAAATCTCCTAAATCTTTACTAGCCTTACCCTGCAACTGATGGCGATTATCGTCATAAATCATCAACGTACTCAAATTATGATGTCTAGACAAAGATTGAGCGGCTCTCACATTCCCCTCACTGACATCTAAATAAGCCGTAATCGCACTATGTCTCACCCGATGGGGAGAAAGATCGATCCCAACAGGTTCGGCATACTTCTTGACGATTCTGGCAATATCTTTTCCGTCTAATCGGTTGCCATTATTACTCACAAATAAGGCTGGATTGTTAGTATCTGGTTTGAGTATTAAATAGTCATTAATAGCGATAACTACGGCTGGATTGAGATCGACGGGCTTTAGTTCTAATGTCCCTTTACCTAAAATCATCAATCTGCTTTCTTGGGGTAGAAAATTAGATTGATCGAGTGACACAATTTCACCCCTTCTCAAAGCATTGTCCCACAACAACCGACAGATCGCATAATCACGCTTACCCAGAATTGTTGACCTGTCGATTTCTGCCAACACACTGCGATATTCATCAACAGTTCTACCCTTAGTATCCCGATATTTCTGACTTCTTAACCCCTTCACATCAATCAAAGTAAAGCTACACAATCCTCGCTTTCTTGCATAGTCCACCAAGGATTTAAGGGCTGACAAACGTTGATTAATAGTGGCACTAGACAACTTCAAATCGATTAATATCTTTCGATATGTCAGCACTTGATGAAGAGCATCGGATTGAGAGAGTAAGAGAAAGTTTTGGAGAGCATCAGAAAGAGAAAGAGATGAATAAATTTTCTGACAGAAATCTGCTAGAGATTTACTATAAGCTCTTTGGGTAGTTTCCTTAATCTGAAGAGACAAGAAACTATCCCAGATCTCCACTCTCGCATCATCAGAGACAACAGCAGTAATTTCTAGAGTACCCACTCTAACCAGTTGGGGAATTGGAATTTGCATAACCAAATTACCTCAGCAATATAAAATTAAACATCATTTGGACTTATCTTTCACATAAACGGAAAAATATCATCTCCTGATTTGCCAATAGTTCGACTAGTTTTATTTAAACCCAGATCGATCGCCAATAAATCAATCCCATCAACTAGCTTAGAACAATAAGCTTCAGAAATTGTCAAATTCTCATAACAGTGAAACCTGAGATCGGCATCTGCTTGAAATTTGCTTAAAGCAGCTTTTAATGGTATTATGACTCTATAAGCAGCTTCAGCTTTCTCGATCGCTAAAGGTGGAATCGATCGATCGTTTCTCAAGAAAGCTAGATCGATGAGATCCCGAGAATGAACGCTAGGATCGGCATATCTGTCAGCATTAGCTAATAGTTTACTAGTAAAACAATCGCTAACACTTAAACACTCAACTGGCGACCAACTCGGTTGACGGGGTAAATCTAGCTCAAATCGCGCTTCGGCAATAATCTCAGTCTTAATCGGTACCCCATCAACAACAATCGCCATTCTAATTCCATATTGGTCGGCGGTAAACCGTTCGATTTCTAGATCGGAGTTATACTTTAATAAGATCTGAGGATGGCGATCACTAATTGCATTACGCAACTTGCGATAATCAGCTCCCAAGGCACAGATAAAGTCAATATCATTACTAGTGCGATATTCTGCCAGATCCAATGATATTAACGTCCCACCGCCAAAATAGGCTCGACATTCACTTAAAAACTCGCAGTTCAAGCCCTCCAGAACGCGATGGATTAATTGATGATGACCGATCTTAAAATCCATAAATTCACTGGATAACCACGATTTGCGATCAAATGCGAGTTGCTTAATAAATGCTAACTCACTGGCAGGAAGATTAGTAATATGACGATACCGCCAACCGCGTTCGTAACTGGCAAGCATTTCCAGTTGAGTCAAACGGTAAACATCAGCAATTTGCCAGCCAAGAAATTCTAGAAAAGGTAGTTTATGAGGTTGAGTGATATTCATAATTATTCACCCACTAATTTCGACCACAGATTCTCCTTGTTGGAGTTGGACAATTGCGTCAGGTAAAGTTGAAGTTAGTATTCGCCTCAGATTTTTATTAGTTACATTACCGCAAGTAAGCCAAAGAATTTGAGGTGGCGATCCTAATCTACAAACCAAGTCAACAAAATCACTATCTTTAGACATAATTACCAGATTAGGTTGGATTGCAGCTTCAAAGATTTCCGTGTCTTTAGCGTCACGTAATCCTAATTCTTTGAGGGAAAGTGCAGTAATTCCAAAAGTTTCAACTATCCATGCTGCCAAGGTTGGCGGTAACTGTGCATCTACCCAAATTATCATGCGGTTAAACGGGGGAATTCTGTCCGACGAGCAGCGAATAATAGACAAGCTTGAATATCTTCTGGTTCTAAATCGGGGAAATCAGTCAAGATTTCTTCAGCAGATACATCTTCAGCCAGCATTTCTAAAATATCACTGACTCGAATTCGCATTCCTCGAATACAAGGTCTTCCACCACATTGTCCTGGTGTTTGAGTAATTCGAGCTAGTTTTTGGAAGGGTAAAAGCATAGTTATTATTTAATATATAGTGGAAATTTATTATTTAGTCGTTGTATTTTTACATCTAGTTTCATAAGATTCAAATGTTAGCTATATGTAGAAGATTGGAATATCGATAATTACTTACAACTCCTCACCAGCTAAACTCAATATTTCCACGAGTGAAGACTCAACACATTTGGCAATTGTCTCCTTGAGTGCGGAATTATCTCCGCCAGATTGCCAAGCGACGATAGCATCGATATAAGCAGAGCGATCTTCAGTTTTAATCACCGCAATCGGATACCCAG
>NZ_JANOJV010000226.1:0-3438 GCF_031418915.1 Chamaesiphon sp. VAR_48_metabat_135_sub
CAAACGGGGGCGCAGTCGTCGCGATGAAAATGACAAACCCCAAGCATGGGAAAGCGACAAACTCCAGATCCTTTGCTACACCTACCTACTAGAACTCACTCTGGGTATCCCGATTCCCGAAGGTAGAATCCGCTATCACGCCGATAACGTCCTCGTGCGGGTACCCCTAGACGATGAAGGTAAAGCGATGGTAATGGCGGCGATTAGCCAAGCGCGAACACTGCAACTCTCCACTCACCGCCCCCCAGTCACCGACAACGAACGCTTGTGTGCGGCTTGCTCCCTCGCCCCTGTCTGTCTACCAGAAGAAGCCAGACTCGCCCATGACAAATCTTGGCAACCCATCCGCCTATTTCCTGAAGATGATACCCGCCAAATCTTACACATTCTCGAACCTGGTACGCGGGTGGGAAAAACTGGCGAACAGATTAAAATCACGCCTAAAAAAGATCCTATTATTACTGTTCCCGCCCAACAAGTCGGACAGCTAGTATTGCATAGTTTCTCTCAAATTTCTACTCAAGCTTTACATTTTTGTGCAGACAAAGAGATTGGTGTCCATTTCGTTTCGGGTGGTGGTAGATATCTGGGGAGTTTCGATCCGCGCAATGGTAGTATTCAGCGACGAATTAGACAATATCAAGCCCTAACTAATCCCGAATCTTGTTTAGCTTTAGCAAAAAAGCTCGTCACCTGTCGAGCACAAAGTCAAAGACAATTATTGATGCGGGGTAAGCGTGGCAAATCCCAGCACAAGGAGGAATTAACCAAGGCTATTCAACAAATTAAAATTCTAATCGATCGGATCGATCGAGTATCTTCGCTAGAATCACTATTAGGCTTTGAAGGAAATATCGCCCGAATTTATTTTGATTCAATTCCATTAATTCAGCTAGAAAATACGCCGATCGAATTAAGGTTCAATCATCGCAATCGTCGCCCACCCAAGGATCGATTCAATGCTTTATTAGGGTTTGGTTACGCGCTCCTACTCAAAGATGTGATGAATGCTATTCTCTCAGTCGGTTTAGAGCCAGCCTTGGGATTTTATCATCAACCCCGCACTCAAGCATCACCACTGGCTCTAGATTTAATGGAGATCTTTCGGGTTCCATTAGTGGATATGTCGATCGTCAATTCCATCAATCGTCAACAGTGGGATATTGAAGCAGATTTTGAAATTCGGGGCGTAAGAGTCACCAAAACCAATGGTAAAACACCAGAAATAAATCAAGTGTGGCTCAGTAATAGTGGTCGAAAAAAGTTTGTCGAGATCTACGAACAGCGCAAATCAGAAACCTGGAAGCATCCAGTGATCGGTTATTCTCTTTCCTATAGTCGCTTATTAGAACTAGAAGTAAGATTGCTAGAAAAAGAATGGTCTGGCGAATCTGGATTATTTGGTAAGTTAACCTTGCGATGAAAATTAAAACTAGATGTTTAATTTTCTAATTTAGAAAATTGGCGTTCGATTAAGTAGCTAAATGCGAATATTTATTGGCTAGAAAGTACTTAAAACCTAGATGGTGGGCAGTGCCCACCCTACAACTATTCACCATCCACTATCCACCAATCCAATGAAAAACTGGTATCTAATCTGCTACGATATTCGCTGTCCTAAACGCTGGCGCAAAGCACATAAACTATTAAAAGCCTATGGCGAATCGATGCAATTATCGATTTTTCGCTGTCGCTTATCTCAAAAAGAACGCGAAAAACTGCGGTGGGAATTAGAACAAATTCTCACCGCAGAAGACAATTTACTATTAATTGGGATGTGCGATCGATGTCAATGTCGAATTCCTCAATATAATCGCAAAAATGTCTGGATACCAACAATCGATCGATTTCGAGTAATTGGTTAGTTTCCTAGATCCTCTCTACTAAACATTCCGCAATTCTTTTGGCTGCACCAGGAGTACCCATGCGTAATAATCCATTCCGCGCGATCGATTGTAATCGATCTGGTTGCTGTAATAATCTCTGCATCTCTACCCCCACATCCTGGGGTTGAGGTACCAAAATCACCGACTCACCCAATAGTCGAGTTTGAGCTTCGGCAAAACCTGGGGTAAACTGAGGACCAGCACCAGGAATCGTAAATGCAGGCTTACCCAAACCGATAAATTGTTCCGTTGCTGTACCCGCCATCGCGATCGCACAGTCCCCTTTTTGCATACACTGTGGATACGCTTGAGTACTAATGACGATCGTCGCATGATCTCGTCGATAATAAATCGCCATCCTATCAGGAATAAGATTAGTTAAATCGCTGTCAGGATTAACCACCTGCACCCAACCTAACTCACCCAAATTGCCCTGTAAGACATCTAAATCTAGTGTGGGAGTAATTGCAGCCAAATAGATAATTTCTCGCTGTTTAAAGAGTGGAATTAGGCTATTTACAGCAATAAGTATTTTCGCCCAATTTGCATAAGCTTCCGGCGGACGAGAACCAGGAAGTAGAGTGACAATTAGGGGGCGGGCTAACTCGTGTTTGGCTGACTGAGGTTGATAAAATATCGGTGTATTTGGATCTGTCGAGACTCCATCCGTCATCGGATTTCCCAAATCGAAAGCTGGAATCCCATGTTGTTGGAGAATTTCGGCGGTTAATTTATCGCGAGGGAACACCGCTTTACATCTACTTCGACTCAATAACCAACGTTCCCAGGGAAAATAATAAGATCCGGTTTTAACCTCGATCGAATCCCGCTGGGATGCTAAAATATTTCCCTGACTATCCCGAATATAATATTCCGATTTCGCCGTACCGATAAAGGCATAATCAGCCCCACTCAACCACGCAAATAATAACGGCACAATATCGCCCACCGCCAGAATTTTACCACCAGATTTTGACCAATTTCGCACCGTCCGCATTTGATCGATCGTCAATCCCGCCAATCCGCCCCGAAGATCTCGCACCAATTGGCGATTGTCCTGGTTCAAAAATCCCCCCGACGGCATCGTTTGAACATTTCCGACGATCGAGAAATCATCACTACTATACGCCTTCCCCACCCCCACGATCGGTAATGTGACTATTTCTGGTGGTTTTGGTAGTTTTCGCAATTCTTGGAGCACGGGTAACGCAATTGCATCTTCACCATGTCCGTTGCTGATACAGAGGAGTTTCATAAATTAGTGGATAGAGGATAGATGATAGGGGATAGGGGATAGGGTAAAGGGTCAAGGATTTTGGACGCAAGCATCCGCAGATTCATTACTATTCCCTATCCCCTATCCCCTCTTCCCTCCCTCCCTAAATCCCAAAAAATAATATATAATTAAGAGACTTGGGGCTGTAAAGGTTTCGACGTGTTGGCGAAAGCTGCACTGTGATACAGGTCGAGAGGGAGTCTACTCTCGTTAATATCGGCTCAAATAAATATAGATGCAAACAACATTGTACCTTTCGCTCGTAAAGCCGCTCCT
>NZ_JANOJV010000227.1:0-16499 GCF_031418915.1 Chamaesiphon sp. VAR_48_metabat_135_sub
GTTAGGTGGTGCGATGCGATTGCGGACATCGGTATATCAGCTCCCACCAACTGGAAATAGATCCAATTTATTAGTCGTAGGTAGAGGCGATCCTAGTCTGACAGTAACAGGATTGCGATCGATCGCCCAACAACTCAAACAGCGCGGCGAACGCCAGATTGACCAAATTAATTTCGACGACAGTTATTTTCGTGGAGAACAGATTCACGCCGATTGGGAATGGGGTGATTTATCGACTGATTATGCCCCAGCAATTAATGGTTTGATGCTCAATCAAAATGCGAATGCTTTAATAGTGAGTCAACAGCAAATCGGAATGCCACTTAAATATACCTGGAAAGATCCTAGCTTAAATAGTTGGCAAGTCGATAATCGTAGTTTGACAGTTCTAGGCGATCGAGATAATACTATTAATGCGATTGCTGTTTTTGGGAAACCTTTAATTCGTCTAACAGGTAAATTAGCTCAAAATGCCCCACCAGTTCAACTAGATCTACCAGTAGTCAATCCAGCCGAATCTTTTGTCAATGCTTTTAAACAAAGTTTGAATCGGTCGGGAATTACGGTAGATCGGACGCATTTAGAATCTGGACAAAAAATTGCCAATCTTTCCGAAATTGCCGCTATTAACTCGCCGACAATTAGAGAATTAATTACAGAAACCAATCAACATAGTAATAATATCTATGCGGAAATATTAATGAGATCGATCGGAAGAACTCATCCCGAACACAATATCAGTACTGAAGATACCAGTAATCTCGGCATCGCCTTAGTCAAACAACGTCTAACTGAAATGGGTGTAGATCCGCAATCCTACCGCCTCAGTGATGGCTCTGGTTTATCGCGACATAATTTAGTCGCGCCGACTGCTTTCGTGCGATTATTATCAGCTATGTCAACAACACCCACCAGACAAATTTATCTTGACTCTCTACCAGTAGCAGGTATTAGCGGTAGTCTAAAGAATCGGATGAAAGGGACTCTAGCTCAAGGAATCGTCCGAGCAAAAACTGGTAGCATGAGCGGTGTTGTCAGTCTTTCTGGCTATATCAATCCACCGCAATATTCACCCCTAGTATTTAGCATTATCCTCAATCAACACGATCGACCTACATCACAAATGGTTAAAGTCATTGACGAGGTTATGGTCTTGTTAGCAAGATTGAAACAATGCTAAATCGATGTCTCGATCGGGAACTTGGCTATCTTCTTTGTTGGGTAAGCCAGCGGCAACCCGTGGTTACCCGAAGATCTACGCTAATTTTAATACTTTCATACTGGCGCAAGCTGTGAGTTCACTCATCAAAGTCAGATCGACTCAAAAGCTGTTGAATTGTCGTTCTTAGTTGTGTCATCCTAAAGGGTTTAGCCAGATATTCATTCGCTCCGGCTGCTAGACATTTTTCGCGGTCACTATTCATCGCTAATGCGGTGAGAACAACGATCGGAGTCTGTGCCAGTCGTGGATTTTGACGGATAGTTTCGATCGCTTCTAACCCGTCAATCCCAGGCATTTGGATGTCCATCAAAATTAAGTCAGGCAAGAGAGTTTGAGCCAGATCGATCGCTTCTTGGCCATTTTCGGCAAAGATGAGCCGATAATTACAGGCCCCTAGATAGCTGGAAAACATAAAAATGTTATCTTGATTGTCTTCGGCTAACAAGATCAGCGGCGACTTGACGGCTGTTTCGGCATCGTCGATGCTCCAGGGGAGAGGCTCCGCCAACGAGATCGGATTGGAGCTAAGATCGATCGCTGCGGCTGTGTCGGTCTGATGTTCACCTGAAACATGGTAAGGCAACCGTACCGTAAAGCAACTACCTCGACCAAACTCACTAGCAACACTCACTGAACCACCATGCAGTTCGACGATTTGTTTCACCAGCATCAATCCTAGTCCGGTACCTCCGTACTGACGATTTAGGCTACTGTCGATTTGGATAAAGGGTTGGAACAGTTTTGATTGATTTTCTGGAGCGATCCCAATGCCTGTATCCTTGACAGAAAGAAGAATCCAGGCATTAGCAGCCGAGACTGCTCCTGGATGTGTTGCGATTGAATCTTCGATCTGGAGTTCGAGCGTTACCTGACCACCCATCGGGGTAAACTTGACACCATTAGTCAGCAAGTTGATGATTACCTGCCGGATTCGGCGTTCGTCAACGTCAATTTTGACCAAGTTGGGTGCGAAAATAGTTGTCAGTTGAATCTGTTTTTTGAATGCCTGTTCTTTGACGAATACCAGACTGGATTTACACAAATCGGTAATTGCCACCGCTGTAATATCTAGTTCTAGTTTGCCTGCGGCAATTTTGGAGACTTCCAGAACGTCATTGATCAGAGAGAGTAGATGTTGACCACTGCGTTCGATGGTGGCGATCGCTTTTTGCTGCCGTTTGTCGATCGATCCGAGCATTCCGCCCTGTAGCCCCTCCGACAGCCCCAGAATCGCGTTGAGTGGAGTCCGTAGTTCGTGACTCATATTGGCGAGAAACTCATCCTTGAGCCGTGTGGCACGCACCAGTTCGACATTCGATCGTTCTAGGCGTTGTTGGTATTCTTGGAGTTCGAGCAGTGCCGCTTTCTGAGCGGTGATATCTTGGGCTGTCCCAATCGTTTGCAGCACTCGCCCCTGAGAATCGCGCCTAAAGATGGAATTTCGACTCAGGAGCCAACACCATTCTCCATTGGCACGTTTCATCCGATATTCAAATTCTAAAATGTCACCATCTTGAGCTGCGGCGATTCGGGCGTACTCTGCGGGGATGATGGTGAGATCGTCAGGATGGATTAAATTTTGAAACAGACTGGCACCCATCGCTTGAATTTCTACTGGTGTGTAACCTAGCACTGTCGAAATCTCCCGATTGGCATAGACATTACGCTCTGATTGGATGTCGTATAGATAGAGAATGTTCGGTGATGCCTGAGCAATTTGTTCGATAAAATGCTGGCTTTCCTGTAAGGCTAGTTCTGCTTGTTGGCGTTCGGTAATATTCCGAAAAATTGCCTGAACGATCTGCACACCATCTACTTCAATCCAGGTACCCGTAATCTCTACTGGTACCTGGCTACCATCTTTTCGCAGCACAATGCTTTTAAGAAGTGGAGCTATTTCATGTCGCACAACATCGTGAAAGCGTTCTCGTGCGGCTGCTAATTCTGTGGGGGGATGGATATCAGACATGTGCAGGTGGCGCAATTCAGCTTGGCTATAGCCCAAAAGTTTTTCTAAAGTCTGATTTCCCTCGATGAAATTGCCTTGAGCATCTAGCAAAACGATCGCATCGCTGGCACCGTCCATCAGGGCGCGGTAACGGGACTCACTTTTTTGCAGCGCGGTGGTGCGTTCCGCAACTCGCTGTTCCAATTCTTGATTCAACTGTGCCAATACTTGGGCTGCTTGTTCTCGCTCTAATTCGGCTTGCTTGCGTTCGCTGATATCGCGGATCAGCCAGCGCAAACCAGTGATGGTATCAGAGTTTTCGTAAATCGGGGAAACTGTAACTTCGGCGGGGAATGCATTGCTTTTGCGAGGCTGAAGGTTAATTTCCCAAGTTTGCTGACGATTCTCCAGAGCAGAAGCTACGCCAACGGGGGGAGAAGACTGTCGATCGAGTTGGTGATAAAATAATGAATAGTCTTGTTGGACGATGAAGACAATTAAGGGCTTATCGATCAGATCGGATTGTCTCATCCCCAGCAGGTTGGAGACCGCCTGGTTTGCTGACTGGATGACACCTGAAGGATTGGTCACGAGATAACCATCGGGCGCGAAATTAAATAAATCATGATATTTCTGCCGCTCCTGTTCTAGATAGATATTCTGTTGAATGAGAGCTTCTTCCGCTGTCCTCAACTCTTCCAGAACTTCTTGTAACGACCAATTTGTCTCTTCTAGTCGATCGTTGTGTACTTCTGTGCTAGCAGCAGTTCCAGCCATTGCTACGATCTCGTTCTGTGTTTCTGGATTTAAGCGGCTTGGATCGATCGACATAGACATCTTTTTTAGCCAGCGAAGGGGATTTAAACCAATCAGGAGATAATGATTGTAGATGAGTAGGACAAAGCACTTATCTAAAAGCACTTATCTATTATTCCCTCCAAATTTATACTTCAATCCCCATCTTGCAAATATTCTGTTGGCGTGAGTGAAGCCGCTTCTGCGGAAATCGTCAATATTTAGATGAAGAAGGTGAAGAAAAGCGAAAATTTTTATCTTTAACCGCGAATAAATGTTAAGTTTTTAGTTGCAAATTGTTTCAGATAACTCTCAGAACTCCCACCTGTCGGGGATTTTCTGCTAAAACTACTAGAGAGTGAGAGCTGAGTGGGTACATCAATTGAGTGACGCTACAAATCGCTTTCATGCCCACTTGACTCGCCGATATCATACTTCTCAGCCATTTTTCCCAAATCCGATCCCACAATTTTATCCCGTAGGAGCTACCGCATGTTCACTAACGTCAAGTCCACCATTAGACATATAACTCCCGCTGATGTTCGGGGCAGGCAGTTACTAAAGGTGGTCTATGTCGTGCTAGAGCCACAGTATCAGAGTTCGATCTCGGCGGCTGTGAATGCCATTAACGACAACAACCCGAAAGTCGCGATCGAAATTAGTGGTTATTTATTAGAGGAACTACGCGATCCTGAGAATTATGCTGGCTTGCAGCGCGAGATTCAGACTGCGAATATCTTCATCGCTTCACTGATTTTTATTGAAGATTTAGCAGAAAAAGTTGTCGCTGCGGTTGCTCCCTATCGGGATAATTTGGATGTGGCGGTGGTGTTTCCGTCGATGCCTGCGGTAATGCGGTTGAGCAAGATGGGTAGTTTCTCGCTGGCGCAATTGGGACAGTCCAAGAGTGCGATTGGCGAGTTTATGAAGAAGCGCAAGGCGAATGCTGGCGCGGGTAGCTTCCAAGATGGAATGCTCAAGTTATTGAATACTTTGCCGAATATTCTCAAGTATCTACCGATCGAGAAGGCTCAGGATGCGCGAAACTTTATGTTAAGTTTCCAGTATTGGCTCGGTGGTACGCCGGAGAATCTGGAAAACTTCTTGTTGATGTTGGCCGATCGCTATGTATTGAAGGAAGATGATACGCTGAACTCGACGGCTTCGGCTGGCGAAATCAAATATCAAGATCCTGTCACTTTCCCTGATATGGGAATTTGGCACCCGATGGCTCCGCAGATGTTTGAGGATATCAAGGAATATCTCAACTGGTACAATAGCCGTCGCGATATTTCGGACGATCATAAAGATCCGTTGGCTCCCTGTATCGGTTTGGTATTGCAACGGACTCACATCGTGACTGGTGATGCAGCCCATTATGTAGCCGTACTGCAAGAATTTGAATCGATGGGTGCGCGAGTCATCCCGATGTTTGCTAGTGGTCTAGACTTCTCCAAGCCTCTAGAAGCCTACTTCTTTGACCCGATCGACAAAACTAACGCGATCGTCGATGCAGTGGTCTCCCTGACTGGATTTGCCCTAGTTGGTGGTCCAGCCAGGCAGGATCATCCCAAGGCAATTGACGTGTTAAAAAGGTTGAATCGTCCCTACATGGTGGCGTTACCTTTAGTCTTCCAAACCACCGAAGAGTGGGAAGACAGCGATTTAGGTCTGCATCCAATTCAAGTTGCGCTACAGGTAGCAATTCCTGAATTAGACGGTGCGATCGAGCCTATTATTCTATCAGGTCGTGATGGCTCTACGGGACGGGCGATCGCCTTGCAAGATCGAATCGAAGCAATCGCCGGACGGGCGATGAAATGGGCAAACCTCCGCCGCAAGCCAAAAATTACTAAAAAGGTCGCGATTACTGTCTTTAGTTTCCCACCAGATAAAGGTAACGTTGGTACCGCCGCATATTTAGACGTATTTGGCTCAATCTACGAAGTCCTCAAATCGATGCGGGATAACGGCTACGATGTCCAAGATTTACCAGAATCACCGCAAGCATTACTCGAAGCGGTAATTCACGATGTCCAGGCGCAATATAATAGCCCCGAACTGAACGTCGCCTATCGGATGCCTGTAGATGAGTATGAAAAACTCACGCCTTATTCCGAGAAACTGCACGAAAGCTGGGGGCCACCTCCAGGTAATCTCAATAGTGACGGTCAAAATCTGGTCATTTACGGCAAACATTTCGGAAATATCTTCATCGGTGTTCAGCCCACATTCGGCTACGAAGGCGACCC
The DNA here is from genome assembly GCF_031418915.1 of Chamaesiphon sp. VAR_48_metabat_135_sub. NCBI lineage: Bacteria > Bacillati > Cyanobacteriota > Cyanophyceae > Gomontiellales > Chamaesiphonaceae > Chamaesiphon > Chamaesiphon sp. VAR_48_metabat_135_sub. The sequence continues at coordinate 6,218 of NZ_JANOJV010000227.1, forward strand.
AATGCGGTTACTATTCTCCCGTTCCGCCAGCCCCCACCACGGTTTCGCCGCTTACTATACCTACCTCGAAAAAGTCTGGGAAGCAGATGCAGTCCTCCACTTCGGCACCCACGGTTCCCTGGAATTCATGCCAGGTAAACAGATGGGCATGTCTAACGATTGCTTCCCCGATAGCTTAATCGGTAATATTCCCAACCTCTACTACTACGCCGCCAACAACCCCAGCGAAGCAACCATCGCCAAACGACGTTCCTACGCCGAAACTATCTCCTACCTCACTCCACCCGCCGAAAACGCCGGATTATACAAAGGCTTACAAGAACTCGGCGAACTCGTCGGCTCCTACCAAGCTCTGCGGGAAAACGGACGAGGCGTGCAAATCGCCAACACGATTATGGACAAAGCGCGGATTTGCAACCTCGACAAAGACATTAATATCCCCGAAATCGATGCAGGCACCATGAGCCTCGAAGAACGGGATAATATCATCGGCGCAGTCTACAGCCGCCTGATGGAAATCGAATCCCGCCTCCTCCCCTGCGGCTTGCACGTTGTCGGCAAACCACCCACAGCCGAAGAAGCCGTCGCAACTTTGGTTAATATAGCATCACTCGATCGGGAAGAAGAAGGAATCAAAGGCTTACCCCGCATCATCGCCGAAAGCTTAGGACGCGACCTAGACCAAGTGTATCAAAGTAACGATCGCGGCATCCTCGAAGATGTCCAACTCTTACAAGACATCACCCTCGCCGTCCGCGAAGCCGTCGCCGCCATCGTCAGTTCCCAAGTGGATGCCGAAGGACGAGTTTCCCTGATGTCCAAATTGAACATCTTTAACGTCGGCAAAAAAGCCGCCTGGGTAGAATCGCTTTACGCCTCCGGTTACAAAAACGTCAACCTCGACGAAATCAAACCCCTATTCGACTACCTGGAATTCTGCCTCAAACAAGTCTGCGCCGACAACGAACTCGGCGCACTCCTGCAAGGATTAGGCGGCGAGTACATCCTGCCAGGACCAGGAGGCGACCCGATTCGCAACCCCGATGTCTTACCTACAGGTAAGAACATGCACGCCTTAGATCCGCAATCTATCCCTACTGAAGCCGCCGTTAAATCAGCTAAAGTTGTGGTGGACAGACTGCTCGATCGGCAAATGCGCGATAATAACGGTCAATATCCCGAAACTATTGCCTGCGTCCTCTGGGGCACAGACAACATCAAAACCTACGGTGAATCCCTCGCCCAAATCATGTGGATGGTCGGTGTTAAGCCCGTACCCGATGCCTTGGGACGGATCAACAAACTCCAAATGATCTCCCTCGAAGAACTCGGTCGTCCCCGCATCGACGTAGTGATTAACTGTTCCGGTGTCTTCCGCGACCTATTCATCAACCAGATGAACCTGCTCGACCAAGCCGTGAAAATGGCAGCAGAAGCCGATGAACCACTCGAAATGAACTTCATCCGCAAACACGCCCTAGTTCAAGCTGAAGAGATGGGTATCAACCTGCGTCAAGCCGCCACCCGCGTCTTCTCCAACGCCTCCGGTTCCTACTCCTCCAACATCAACCTAGCGGTAGAAAACGGCACCTGGGAAAACGAAGCCGAACTTCAGGAAATGTACCTCGGTCGCAAATCCTTCGCCTTCAGTGCCGATAATCCTGGCACGATGGAGCAAAATCGCACCATCTTTGAAACCTCTCTCAAGACAGCGGATGTCACCTTCCAGAACCTCGATTCCTCGGAAATCAGTTTGACCGATGTATCCCACTACTACGACTCAGACCCAACTAAAATCGTCGCTAACCTGCGGACAGATGGTAAAACGCCTACGTCCTTTATCGCCGATACCACCACTGCTAACGCTCAAGTTCGTACCCTCTCCGAGACTGTCCGTTTAGATGCGCGGACGAAGTTACTCAACCCCAAATGGTATGAGGGAATGCTCTCTCATGGTTATGAGGGTGTACGGGAACTCTCGAAACGATTGGTGAATACCAGCGGTTGGAGTGCGACAGCCGGAGCGGTGGATAATTGGATCTATGAGGAAACCAATGACACGTTTATCAAGGATAAGGAGATGTGTAAACGGTTGATGGATCTCAATCCTAATTCTTTCCGCAAGATTGTTTCGACGCTGTTGGAAGTGAATGGACGCGGCTATTGGGAGACTAGCGATGAGAACCTCGATATGTTACGCGACCTTTATCAGGAGGTCGAAGACCGGATTGAGGGTGTTGAGTAGAAAAGTAAATTACTAAAGTCGTTCGCGTAGCGTCTCTGAAAGAGAATCGATCCCTGTAAAAATAACTTACAGGGATTTTTTCATGAAGTGGGGACTATAATCAGATTATGGAGTTTGAATGGGATAAAGACAAAGCTAAAAGTAACTTAATCAAGCACGGCGTTTGCTTTGATGACGCACAAACAGTTTTCAACGACCCACTTTACGTTGATTTTTACGATCCAGACCATTCAGAAGATGAAGATCGTTATTTAATCATCGGCGAGTCAAATCAAAGAAGATTATTAATTGTCTCCTATACAGAAAGAGGTAATGTAACTCGATTAATTAGTGCTAGAGAAACCACGAAATCTGAGAGAAGAATGTATGAAGAAGGATGATTTGGAATTAGAAGACGATCTGCGACCAGAATACGATCTTACTAGTCTTAAAGTTAGAAAAATGGGAACTGGACGTAAAAACTTTGCAGGAACAACTGTAAGATTAGAACCTGATGTGGCTGAGATGTTTCCAAATGCTGATGCAGTTAATGAAGCTCTGAGACTTTTGATTAGATCCACTCGATTAGTTGCAGAAGAACAAAAAACATAAATTGAAATCTTTAGTTAGATTAGTATAAAAACAATCATTAAACAGCAAACTAGAACCGATGCAAACAATTTTGCTCACTCATGAAGAAGTCGCCCATCGTGCCCAAAAGGTGTACGAAAGTGGCATTCGTCAGCAGGTACACTCAGAAGATAATATCGGCAAAATAGTAATTATCGATATCGAGACAGGGAACTAACGTTAAATCTATGCTGCATTACCAAATTAATATTTCCTGGAGCCAGCCAAAACTAGGGATCGATCGTTGGATAATCGCCCCCCAACCTCCGAGTCTGGGGGACTTTGATCGATCGTTGTCTATTGCATTCTCTTAGTTTATCTGTCGCCCATAAATTTTATGTCGATCGCTGTTCTCGAGAAAGAAGATGCGAATCGATAACTGGTTTGGCATTGGGAAAAACTTCTCGAATTACTTCCGGGAAACCACCCCACATATCAACACAAACTTGATCTATCGCTCCATTTTACCCCTATTCTCCCCATACTGGCGGGACAGCCAAATCGGCTTATGCAAAGTTTCACATTCGATTCGGCTCCGCCGACGCTACGCGATCGCAACGATCGAACCGCTTATCCAAGTATTTGGTTATCATAGCACCAGCAAAGAAAAAGCCAGTACAATCCTCTCAAAAAGATTTTGGGTCAGCGACAATGACTACAACTGGCTGGGTGAAGGCGTATATTTTTTACAAGACGCACCCTATCGAGCAATACAGTGGGCAACCCAACAACATCCCCAACATCCGGCCGTCATTCAACTTGACAATTACATCGATTTACTCGACATCAATTGTTCTACTTGAGGCGAGTGCTTTAACCCCTCGTCAGTTTATATTTAATATTCAACACCTTTGGCAATCGATCGCTTTTCTCACTTCAACCAGTAAATATGGAACCTAGTATCTATCAGCCCAGCTCGATCGAACCCAAATGGCAGCAAATTTGGAACGAGTCTAATGTAGACCAAACAGATAATACCAGCACCAAGCCCAAATTCTACGTGCTATCGATGTTTCCCTATCCATCGGGAAATCTGCATATGGGCCACGTTCGGAACTATGTTATCCCCGACGTAATCGCCCGCCAGAAACGGATGCAGGGATATCGGGTATTGCATCCAATGGGCTGGGATGCATTTGGATTACCTGCGGAAAATGCCGCCATCGAGCGCGGGATTCATCCAGCGACTTGGACTTATCAGAATATCGCTCACATGCGGAGTCAGCTCAAAAAATTGGGACTGTCGATCGATTGGAATCTAGAACTAGCTACTTGTTCGCCTCAATATTATCGCTGGACACAGTGGATTTTCCTGAAATTTTATCAGGCTGGTTTAGCTTATCAGAAAGATGGGATGGTAAATTGGGACCCGATCGATCTGACTGTACTTGCCAACGAGCAGGTTGATGGAGAGGGCCGTTCCTGGCGGTCTGGGGCGATTGTAGAGAAAAAAGCTCTCAGACAGTGGTACTTTAAAATTACCGACTATGCGGAGCAATTATTAACCGATCTAGACCAATTGTCAGGATGGCCGGAAAAGGTCAGATTGATGCAGGCGAATTGGATTGGTAAATCGATCGGTGCGGACTTAGAATTTCCGATTGTTGGCAGTACTGAAAAGATTACTGTATTTACGACTCGTCCCGATACGGTTTATGGCGTGAGTTACGTTGTCTTGGCTCCCGAGCACCCTTTAACGGCAAAAGTTACTAGTTCAGACCAAACAGCGGCTGTGGATGCCTTCATCGCCGAAGTGAAGCAGCAAAGCGAGATCGATCGCACTGCGGAAGATAAACCCAAGCGGGGTGTAGCTACAGGTGCGATGGCGATAAATCCATTTACAGGTAAGGAAGTACCGATCTGGATTGCTGATTATGTCTTGTATGAATATGGTACGGGTGCGGTGATGGGCGTACCCGCTCACGACGTGCGCGATTTCAAATTTGCCCAGCAGTATCAGTTACCGATTACGCAAGTAATTGCGCCAGCGAATCAGGAAATTGGTGAACCCCTGACAGCCGCTTATACTGATTCAGGTACGATGGTGAATTCCAGTCAGTTTGACGGATTAGATTCAGTCAGCGCGAAAACAGCTATTCTCGATTATGCCGAACAAAAGAGTTATGGTCGATCGAAGGTACAATATCGATTGCGTGATTGGTTGATTTCCCGTCAGCGTTATTGGGGAACGCCGATTCCGATGATTCACTGCCCCAAATGTGGAGTCGTCCCCGTACCAGAGGCGGATCTACCTGTCGAATTACCTGAAGATATCGCCTTCACCGGAAAAGGTGGAAATCCCCTAGCAAGTTTGGAATCTTGGGTAAATGTACCATGTCCTAGTTGCGGCACTCCAGCCAAACGGGAAACCGATACAATGGATACGTTTGTGGATTCTTCTTGGTATTATCTGCGTTATCCAGATGCCACCAATAACGATCGCATCTTTAATCCCGATCTTACTAATAATTGGTTGCCAGCAAATCAATACGTCGGTGGTGTCGAACATGCAGTATTACACTTATTATATGCTCGCTTCTTTACGAAGGTAATTCGAGATTTTGGTGGTGAAGATCGTGGGAAAACTAAATTTCTTGATTTTGACGAACCATTTACCCAATTGTTGACACAGGGAATGGTGCAGTCAACCACCTATAAAAATCCTCAAACTGGCAAATATATCGCACCAGGATCGATCGTCGATACTATTAATCCTACAGATCCAGCAACCGGAGATATACTCGAAGTTTCTTTCGAGAAGATGTCTAAATCTAAATATAATGGTGTCGATCCAGAAGATGTGTTAGCAAAATATGGTGCTGATACAGCGCGAATGTTTATTTTATTTAAAGCACCTCCCGAAAAAGATTTGGAGTGGGATGATGCTGATATTGAGGGGCAATTTCGCTTTGTCAATCGGCTATGGAAGCTAGTCACAAGTTTTACAGCTATTTCTACATCAGCAGGTGGAGAAATATCTAAACCAGAGAAAGATTTACGTCGATCGATCCACATTGCCATTCAAGCTATCACTGAAGATTTAGATGGAATATATCAGTTTAATACTGCCATATCCGAACTAATGAAACTGAGTAACGCGCTTACTGATGCTAGCTGTAAAGATTCACCAATTTATGCAGAGGGAATCAATACTCTACTGATGCTGCTCGCACCATTTGCACCGCATCTCGCCGAAGAATTGTGGCACATCATCGGGCATACCGATTCTGTTCACGCCCAGAGTTGGCCACAAGCAGATGAAACTGCTTTAGTTGTCGATGAAATTACTTTGGTTATTCAAATTATGGGTAAAACTCGTGGCACAATTCAAGTACCAGCAAACAGCGATCGATCTGCACTAGAAGTATACGCGAAGGAATCCTCGATCGTTCAAAAATACTCTGAGGGTAAGGAGATTAAAAAGACAATTGTTGTCCCTGGAAAATTAGTTAATTTCATTCTTGGGTAAAAGTTAGAACAGATCCCCGACTTTTTCAAAAAGTCGGGGATCTTGTTTTACAAAGACTAGTACAGAGTGGCAGAAATAAAGCCACCATTTAGTCCTTGTTCTAATCACTCTCCCCGCTCCCCGCTCCCCCCTTTTACGAAATAGTATTGTTATTTACGCCGCCGAGTACTAGTCAATAATATTTATAATTCCAGTTTCTCCAATGACTCAATAACCACCACTTAGGCGGCGTGCAAGCTTTGCAGCAAGGTAAAGTCAGGCTTTTTTATGCTACTTTCCTGAAGTGCAAAATGTGAGTTACAAACAACTGGTGGATGAGTGGCATCCTTGCATGTGCCACTTGAACAACTGTCCACGATTGCCAGGATCTAAAATTTTACAAATAGCAATGTACTCGATTCCTGAAAACCGAAACTTACTCTGGAAATTGAGCGACAAGACCATCATCCAAGCAAGAACCTTTATGGTAGCGATCTATCTCGTGTAAAAAAAGTGACACATACCATACGTATTTCCTCTTTTTAGCGCGTACAGTCGATGTGTAAGCAATTATCAAGCTCGCATCATCAGGGACTCAAATCGTGAACGTGTATTCTAACCATTTACCAGCTACTAGCCTTCGCCAAAAGCAACAGTCAAACGTAGTACTATTATCTAGCAAACAGCCGCTACCAACGATGTTAGTCGAAGCATTGCAGGGTCAAGTGAATGCACCTGTCGATCGAATTCAGGATGTAGCGATACGGATTGCAGTGGAAGTCGATCGGATTTGTGCCAAAAGCGATCGGATTCAAAATTCGGGAATTAGGGAATCTTGGCGAGTGGGCTTGGCACGTCATCGCGTTTCTAAATGTCTTTATTATTACCAGCTAGGTTCTCGACAAGGACGAATCGAACTACATAGTCATTTAAGTTCGATCGTTTACAGATATATTACTATTCCCCAATCTCAATTGGGATTTCAAGCTAGATATTCACTAATTGAAGACTTTCTCCAGGAATTTTATACGGAATCGCTCAAAGCGTTCCGGCGCGAAAATGAGCTAGGAGACGCTTATACGCCCCGCAGCTTGCTTCAATTAGCGGAGTATATGGTATTCACCGAATGTTATGCCAAACGCCGGATTCACCTCCGGTACGGGAGCAGTCAACAACTGATCGTCCTCCGCGCCCAGACTTTCGCCAAACGTCAACCCAATGAAACATCTGTAGATATCGAGCAAGCTTTTGAAACAGCCAGAGAAGAAGATGGCGATGCTGGCTCGAAAATGATGCAACAAATTCGGGCCAAGATGGTGTCGGACAATATCGATCCTAGTGATGGCGTATTGCGCGATCGAGTCATCAAGGAATTGATTGCTTATTTAGAAGCACAGAATCAATCAGTTTGTGTTGATTATCTCCTCCTCAAGATGGAAGATTTATCTGCACTAGAAATTGAAAAAACATTGGGATTGACGACACGAGAACGAGACTATCTCCAACAGAAATTCAAGTATCATATCGAAAAATTTGCCCGCGTCGCTAATTGGGAATTAGTACATCAGTGGTTGGGCGCGGAAATCGATCGCCGACTGGGTTTGACAGATCGACAATGGGAAATATTTGCCGCTCAATTATCGATCGAGCAGCAAACACTGATCCAACTCAAGCAGTCTCAGCACAGTACTGAGTCAATCATGAAAGCTCTACGCTTGACCGAGAAAAAGTTTCAATTACGCTGGTCGGAATTATTGCAACTAGCCGCACAAATTAGAAATCAGTGAGTTAGTTGAAAGTTGAAATTTACCAGTTAGAATAAACTAGTTAACCACTTAACTAGTTTATTCTAACTGTGAATTATCTGCCTGTCTGTAGTCAGAATATTGGGAATTGGTGCAATCTTGCTGTGCCAATCGTGGCATCCGCAACAAATAGTTGTCCGGCGAAGTTGGAGAGCCTGAGCAATATATTGGTGCGGGATTTGCCTAGCTATGTAAATCGGCTGATTCAGCAACGCCGAAAACGTACCGATGAGGTGTACAGTTCGATCGTGACCGCCAGCGTACCTGAATTGCAGCCGATCGAAATTGTCAGTCGAGAGTATCCACCACATTTTCCCCAAGCTGCACCTACACAAGTATTTATCAGCACCTTGGAACGCCAATATACCGGAATTAAGTCAGCCCAGTTGCAACAGTTTCACTGGCTATTTATCGCCAAAACGCGACTAGGTTGGCGATTGGTGAGTATCTATTCGCGGACTAGTGGATTTCCTAGTGTCGATGCGGCAATTACACCCCCGATCGAAAGTAGTAATACGACTGTCGCCGAAGCGATTCGGATCTGGCTACACGACTGTCATCTGGGCAAAGTTCGAGCATGAGTTATTAGTTCCTCAAGCCTAAAGCCTAATTTAAGATACAGCCTTGGCAACAAAGGTTAAGCCGACTACTAGAACTAAACCAATTACCCCAATAATCAGATAATTTCGTTTTTGGTCGGGATTGATAGATTCCGCAACGTACATTTTTGGCTCAGTCGGGAAGTTATTTAACCGATTGTCTCCGTCATTGTTGATATAGGGCATCGATTTTAACCTCAAATATGTAAAAAAACAATTAAATTCCACCCATATTATCATTTAACCGTACCAATCCATAAGTCTCGAAATCTAAACTAGCTGGACACAGCCAGAGTCAAGCTTCAAAATGCGAAATGGTAGAGATTGACTAATTGTGGGAATACTGTAAAACAAGAACCTCATTTCTGTACATCTACTGGAGAATATCCACAATGAAATTTCAACAATTTTCTCAGTTAATCGCTATTTCCACAGTATCCGCTGCTGCCTGTCTCTTGTCCGTAGGCACAGCACAAGCAGCTACCATCGTCCTCGATTTCGAGGGTGTAGGCGACTTCGCACCAGTTGGCAACTTTTACAATGGTGGTGCAGGCACTAACTACGGTATCGATTTCTCCACTACTGCTTTAGGACTCGTCGATTCAGATAATGGTGGTAGTGGAGATTTTGCGAACGAACCCAGCCCAAATACTATTATGTTCTTCGATACTGGTGCCGCCGCCACGATGAATGTAGCGGCTGGTTTTGATACTGGTTTCTCCTTCTTCTACACCACTATTGGCAACCCTGGTAGTGTCACTGTTTATGATGGCCTCAATGGTACAGGTAACATCCTAGCAACACTGGTACTTAGTGCCACCCCATCGACAGGTAACGGCGATCCTAATGGTGCTTTTGACGTATTTGCCTCTACTGGGGTAACTTTTAGTGGTATCGCTAAATCTGTTGACTTTGGTGGAGTTGCTAATCAAATCGGCTTTGATGACATTACCCTCGGCTCGGCAATTGCTGGTGGTGGTGGTCAAGAAGTGCCCGAACCTTTTACGATCGTTGGTACCTTAATCGGTGGTACAGCCGCGTTCCGCATGAAAAAGAATCTCAAATCTAGCAACAAAGCGTAGGTTAAATTATACTAAAAACGCTGAGAAACTCGACTGCTCAGCATTACGCTAGATCCCCGACTTCTCGAAGAAGCGGCTTGCGATCCTCGGCTTTGCCGAGGGTTTAGCGGCGTTTTTATTGAGGGGTTCCCCCACAATTAAAAAAAGAAAAGGCACCGAGCCAAGGCAGTCGGGGGTTTGTAGCTCGCGCGGGTCTTTTTGAGAACGGGTAATCTCGACAATGTCCCCGACCTTGGGTATTGAGTTAGTGTTGGACCTAAACAAGCCGAACGTTTCAGCCGGATTTCCCTCGGGCAGTTGGACGATGAAATAGCTGCAAGTCGTGTCCGCCCAGACCACCGGACCTTCCGCGGAGACTGCGGCACCCGAGACGAGCATCGTGGTGGCGAATGTCAGAAATGCCGCTCTTGAATTCATCTTCATGTCCCTCAAGATTTCTTATTGAACGCTGGAGTGCTCATCATGCCGATATCGGTGGTTCATGCCAAGCCGCC
>NZ_JANOJV010000228.1:0-13499 GCF_031418915.1 Chamaesiphon sp. VAR_48_metabat_135_sub
CCTTCTGCTCGATGCCAGAAACCTTCTGCTCGATGCCAGAAACCTTCTGCTCAATCCCAGAAACCTTCTGCTCAATCCCAGAAACATTCTGCTCGACAGCAGCCAAATCTTGCTTGGTAGCCATGTTCTGTTGCATGGTAGCCATGTTCTGTTGCATGGTACCAATAGCCTGAATAACTTGTGTTAGTTGGCTCTCAAGGCGATCGAAACGTTCTTCAGACATATGTTATCCTGGTTGTAATTAAGTATTTTGGTTTTGAGATACGGCTCTAGCTTCTATCTAGAGCCGTATTTCTATTTTAAGCCAATGTCGCAAAGTGTATGTATGGATCTTTCACAGAATCTAAATCCGCTGTCAATTGACTAACTTACGCGCAATACACATTACCGATTGAGCGGCTTCAGGCGAATTGGGATTTATGCCCGACAGTCTTTGAGCTAAAGTATATTTTAAAGGCGATCGACCATAGTTACCCTGGAACAACTCGGCTCCCACACCATGATTATGGGGATAAAGTTCGATCGTAAAACCCAGAGGTTCTAAAGTCCTGTAATAAAGCTCCGGTGTCACCCCATCCCCAGGCTTACGGTTATGAATCTCAGTCGCTAATCTTAAAGCTCGCTCCTGTTTAGATCTGTAAAGATGACCTCTTCCTGGCAGCCAATACAGGGGAAATAGTTTCCTTGCCTCATCGACTAGCCAACCCAGCCCTTTGTGATGCCAAGCAGTCCGCTGAGGATCTTCATCGGTAATCAGCAGACCGCCAGGTATAACTACACGAGCGGCTTCTGTCAAAACTTTGACCATATCATCGCAATGATGCAACACGGCATTGAGTGCAACGATGTCAGCACAGTCGTCGATGAGGGGCAGATTGTGAGCATCTGCCAAAATGGGGGTATAACCAAGCTGCATAGCTTTTTCTAGTGCCCCGCGACTAATATCTATCCCGATGAGTACTTGTGGGGTGCCGCCGATGGTGGCATACAGGTTTCCAGGGCCACACCCGATATCAATTACGACCTTATCATCCCAACTACCGATCGCGGCTTGCCAGCGTTCGCCGAATGCTCGACTACAATTTTCAGTTTTTAAGTACTGTTCGCTATATTTAGGATGCCCAAAAAAATCAGCATTAGCCAGCATCCCGTCACTCCAGTTATGGATTTCGCAGGTAGGAATGGTTTCTTCAGCTCGATCGATTTTGGCATTGGGAATCAGATATTTCTCTAGATCTAAAGGTGTTAAGCTAGAAATCATTTGCTTGCTCCAATGTATTGAGTCGATGAGCGGTTCGATCTCGTTAGCCTGGTGGAATACGATCGATAATATCTGCCTAAGTGTTTGTCCCTAAAGAAGCCGTATTCATTTGTGCATAGTTTTTAAAATGGAAATCATTTTATAAATATTTTAGTTGATTATATGTCCTTTAAGATAGTTATTGCCTTTATCGATCCTCCATTGCCTTTTGGTAGTGCAGCATCTCGTTGGTACTTTATCCTGATTAAAGAACTCGTGAGTAGAGGGCATCAAGTCACTGTATTTACTACTTATCAAAACTCTAATGAAAAAGAAGAATGTTTGCAGCTATTTCCGTTAGAAAAATATGACATTCGGCTATATCCTAAAAATATAGGTAGCAGTTTAATTCAAAAATTAAAAACTATAGCCAATCCATTTTCACAGATATTTGGTGATGCTTTTGTCAAAGATCTCAGATTGCAGTTAGAAGAGCAACCATTTGACATCCTACATTTAGAACAATTATGGGCAGGCTATCTAGGTTTAAAGTACATTCATAAATCTTTAGTCAGCGTTCATTGTCTCTATAGTATCGATTTGGCTGGTGTTAAATTTGGGAGAATACGAGCAAGGATAGATCGCTATCTGATGTTCGTAGCTGAACATCAATTAATCCAAAAATATCGTTTTTTTACTAGTGTTTCGCCACCAATTGCCCAGCGGATTCGTGCTATCAATCCTCATGCCAATGTGCAGAATATTGGCTTGGCAATGGATTTGAGTAAGTATCAATATCAAGAGCCACTTATTGACGATCGACCCCCAGTTATTGGTTTAATTGGTTCCATGAACTGGTTCCCTACCTACTCTGCCGCTTGTCAACTTTTACTTCATATATGGCCAACAATTAAGCAACAGATTCCCAATGCTCAACTCCAAATTGTGGGACGTTCGGCTAAATCTAGTCTCCAGAATTTTCTAAATCTGCCAGATGTTACGATCGAAGAAAATGTTCCAGATATCGAACCATATTTTAGAAGATCTAGGATATTTGTTTATATGCCAACTCAGGGTAGTGGATTGAAAATTAAGGTTGCTGAAGCTCTAGCTTGGGGGATTCCCATTATTACCAATAAGCATGGAGTGGAAGGATTGGAAGTACAAGACATGGTGAATATTAATGTTTGCAATAGTAATGAAGATGCAATTTCTAGAATTATTGCTTTACTCGGCGATCGAAATTTGTGTATTAAACAAGTTAGAGCAGGCAGAAAGTTAGCTGAGGAGCAGTATTCACCAAAAAAAATCTTTGATAAATTAGAAAATGTCTATAGCAAAATATGTCAAAAATAGTCATAAGAACTAACAACTCACAGCAATTTTTGCTACCATAAGGTATATTTATATTTAACAATGAAAACTCTAGTATCGCATCACAGTTTTTGCTTTTTTGTTGCCACTGATATTATATTGTCAGCATCAGTTCCTTTAAAGCCAGCATTAATAAATTTCTTCATCATCCTGAGATTGCCAGCACCTATATCAAGTAGATTAGATTTTTTTCAATCGCTTTCAGGACTACTTCATCACTCTCACTTAACCATTATGTATCCAACTATCTAATGATGGAAAAATGAGGTATCGATTTGGCTAACCGATCTTTTCTTTGCCAATAGTCAGTATAAACTTTGCCTAAACTCATTTGCTTTCCATTATTTGAATTATCCGAATCTGGTTTTAATCCTATGTATAAGTCTGTTTCTAAAGTTTAGAAACTAAATTAAGAATTTGTTGATTTTCGATAGACTTGTAATGTTTCCTGAGCAGTTTTACTCCATCCAAAAAAGCACGAATGTTTCACTGCTCTTTGCCTTAGAATATCGTAGTAAAGGGGATCGAAAGCAACTTTTTCTAATAAATCAGTAAGCTTACCTATATCGTCCAAGCTAAAAGTGTCCCCCCCATCACCCAACACTTCTGCTAGGCAAGTAGCATTTGCCGCTAATACAGGACAACCAACAGCCATCGCCTCGCACAATTGCAATCCAAATCCTTCATATTCACTAGGATAAACAAAACAAAGTGCTTCAGCATAAAGTACTGGTAAGTCTGCTTCATCAACCCAACCCAACAATTTTAAAGAATCCAGGACTCCTAGCGACTTTCCTAATTTCAATAATGAATCGCGTTCATCATCCTTTCCGCCACCTAGCACCAACTCAACCCCATTCAGATCGGCTTGAGCAAAAGCATTAATCAAAAATGGTATATTTTTCCGTTTCTCCCATCCTCCTATATATAAAATATAAGGCATCTTTAAATTGTATTTTTCACGAAGCTTTAAGCGGTCTATCTGACTGACTGGATAATGAAAATTTGAGTCGGCAGCTTCATAAATTACCGTAATTTTATTTTCAGAGATATGAAAATATTTAATAATATCTTGCTTTGAATATTCACTAACTGTAATAATCTGATCTGCTCTATTTCGAGCAATCCAATGATACATTGTGTTTTGCAAAGCAACTAGATTCAATCCCCGATCCCAACGTGCATTTTGAGAATAATAAACTCGATCGATTGCATCATGCAACGTCAAAATCCGAGGACAAGGACTAGACCAAGGCAAGCCGAAATTTAGAGGACAATGAAGGATCTCGACGCGATCTCGTTCGCACTGTTTGGGCAACCAATACTGCTCCCATTGAAGATATTTCATGGGTGGAGCAATTCTGACCCGATAACTACCTTCAGCCAGTCTAGCCAAATGACTTGGGTGTAAAGGTCGATCGGCATAGAGAAAAAGCTCTACTCCTAATGCTGATAACTCTACCAAGAGATTAATGGTATAGCGATTCCAGCCCCTGAGGGTAGGGTCGTGGAGCAGTCTAGCATTAAAGGCAACTTTCATAGGTTCTAGAAAATGGCTCCAGTTAAACTTATTTCCCAGCCAACTTTCGTAACAGTGAATAAGATTCTACACCAATAGCTGCCTTAAAGAAAACCTTCCAAAATAGGATCGAAGCGATCGATGTGGGTCTATACACAAGGTGGATGAGAACTTGCCATAGCTGAGGAAAAGTCTGCCCGTGAATCAGACAGAGTAGATCTTCAAAGTCACTGGCTTGTCTTTTAAATAGTGCGTGTTCCCACCAAGTCGATAAAGCTCTAGACTCAGCTAATGACACTTTGTATAGCTCTGACTCTGCCGCTATATCTCCCATCGTTTTGCTGGTTGAATGCCATCTAAATCGAACTAATTTCTCTCTAATCCAAATAGCTTTAGGATTACGTTTCAATACTCTAATAAAGAGTTGATAATCCATGGCATAGTAGAGTTCTGGATCCAGAGGAAAGCAAAGATCTGTCAATTCCTTAGAAACAAAGGTAGCAGGTTGCATAAAATTATTGTTACCCGACCAGTATCTGAGCAGTTTATTAAAGGTAGTTGGGATGGATTTTCCATCTAGCTTTAATTGATTTCTTAAAACTTCGCTATCTGTAACTCTTTCCAATCGCTGGTTTCCATTTTCGTCAATATAGAAGCATTCGCCAGAGATGTAATCATATCCTTTAAGAAACAAGTCGGCAACGGTTTTGAGCACAAGGGGATTGTAGTAGAGATCGTCTGAATTTAACCATACAAAGATATCGCCAGTACAGTGCTGATAGCCGTTATTAATGGCATCTGTTTGCCCTCGATCGGGTTCACTACTCCAAAAAGCAAGATGCTCTTGATATTTTTTGATAATTTCGACACTATTATCTGTCGAACCGCCATCAATAACTATGTATTCTAAATTTGGATAACTCTGAAGCAATACCGATCGAATAGTTTCTTCGATAAACTGTCCTTGATTATAACTAGGTGTAACAATACTAATACAAGGCCACGCAGATCCATCTGGCATCAGATCGGGTAATTGGGGTCTTTCTTCAGTCCAAGGCCAACCTGTTTTGTCCGGTGGGGGTGGCGGTAATTCACTCAAAGTTGGGCAACGCATAGGTATCAAGAAGGGAGTAGCAAGCGGTCTAGAGTCCAAATAGTGCAGTTCAGATGTCCAACTTAGAACGTCCTTCGGACCTGCCTCTTTGCATTGCTCGATAAAAGCGGCGTTCCCTCGGATTCATTTGCCAAAGCCGATAATATTCAATTAATTTTTCTTTCCACCCGATATTTTGGATCTGCGGCAATTTACCTCGAAATGAATCTAGGACAATCAGAGAGGATGTTATTCCTTCAATTAGTCTGACTAGATATTCTTCTTCTAAACGGCTAGCAGGTATGAGATGGGTTAGCTGTAAATCTTTAAACAGACCTGTACCCAATCCAATATCGCAAGCTGTCAATGCTAAATCTGTATCTCCACAGCTCGTTAGCAGCGACCCCTGTCGATCTAGTCCTAATCTTTTCAAATCATTGCATACTAGCTCGCTATATTTTTGGGCTACAATTTTCCGAATACAAATTCCGGCACCACAGGGAGTTGTTGCGTGTTGATGTACTAAATTCGACCACTTATCTTCTTGAAATTCTCGAACAGCTAAGAAAGACCAATATGGTTTTGTCCAGTCAGGAGGATCTACTTCAAATTCACCTTTGGTTTGTCCACCCCAAGCACCAATAAATGTATAATCTCTACTAATTTTTAATGCTACTTCAAGATAGTCTGAGTCCAAGACATTATCATCATCAACGAATATTAAAATTTCTGCTACAGCCTCTTTAATCCCGCGTAAACGAGCATAAGTTAAACCTAGTTTTTCTTCTCTAATCTCTCGAGCTTGAGGATGCCAGCCTAGATCGACCTCTGAAGATAGCATTCGATCGCTAGCGTTATCTACCAATATAAGTTCCCACTTTTCTACTGGCAATGTCTGAGCTTGTAAAGCATTTAAGACTCGATCGAGATAATTGTATCGAGGATTATGAGTACAGATAATAACACTTAAGAATAGTTCCATAGAAAACGGATAATTATATTATAAATTTGCCGATTGTACCCAAGGTAGTCTCGAAATTATTTTTAGGTAAAAACTCTTAATGTTTAACTTTATTAAAGACTTGAATATCGCCATTGACAAATGACACCTTGAAGCTTCCCTCAGTTGATTTTTAGCTCCGTAAAGATCGCCGATGCTAATAAATTCTCTGGCAGAATTGAGTGCATAAAATGCATAGTTTCTTAATGCTGTGCTTGAAAGTCGATCGGCACAGTTGCTTGGCAAATATTCCCGCACAATGCCAATTGCCTTACGAAAGTCTTGAATATTTTCACCAGTCCGTACCGATTTGGCAGTTAAAGAAGTGGCACCTTTGCGGTATAACGCAAGTGGCTCAACCTCATACCACACGGGATAATGGACAGCAATCCGCACCCACATTTCCCAGTCTTCACCCCAACAAGACATGCGACGATCGAATCCGCCAAGTTGCTCGTAAACATCACGTCGCACGACAATCGATGGAGTTTGAATTCGCTGCTGTACAGCAATTCGCTCTAGCCAGTCGCTCAAGATACCGCTTTCCGGCTGTTCTAGCCAGGAAATCGATGTCCAGTGTCCCTGCTCATCCATATGGATATGGCGACAAAAAGCAGCTCCTACTGCGGGGTTTTCCTCAAAGCCACGTTGCAGCTTGCGATAAAAGCCATCTCTAACACAGTCATCACCATGCAATAGATGAATTAATTTACCACGAGATCGCTGCAAGCAGGTCTCAAAATTTTTGATGTAGCCGACATTCTCTGGTTGGCGATAAAAACTCACGCGATCTCCAGCTAGTTCTCTCACCACTGCTTCAGGATCGTCTTGTGTAGAGCAATCATCAACTACTTCGATTTGCATGATATCTGCGCCTGGATCTTGTGCTAAAACACTTGTCAGTGTTTCGCGCAGATAGTTAGCACAGTTATAGGTCGGAATCATCACCGACCACAAAGGTCGCGATATTCCATCGGGTACAGGTTGAATAACAGATCGATAGGGGTGTAGATCGCTCATGATTAGATTGAGGTAAGCTCTTTATGAATAAATATGAGTTTCACAAATTTTTTTATGCTCCTCGTCAGATGCTGACCAACATCTTGAAACCATTGCAACAAGTAGAAGATTCGTGGGTGCTGATAAGGCCATAATGCTTTATTTAATGCTTGCCAAATCTCAGTATCTTGGCATCCTTGTTCGCGCAAATATTTCTCTAGCCAGGTTAAGAAAATTAAGTGAGCCGAATTTGGCTTGAGTGAATTGTATTGCCCTAAAGCTTGTGCAACATAACAGGAGCTATTTGAGTGCTGACGATATCTATCCCAACAACCACTTTCTATATACACAGTTGCGTTGAGAGATACTTTGTAAAAGAAAGCTTGATCCTCAAACATTCCTCGGAAGGACTGCTCGAATCCACCAACATCTTTAACTAGTTTCTGTCGCATTAATATACTACAAGTGCCGGGTGTTTCTGCTGTACCTTTCAAAAACAACTTGAGTAGTGTTGGTGGTTTGACCAAGGTATCGGGTTTGACACCCAATCCTCGTCCGCGATCGCGTTTTGCATCTTCAGGATTACCCGTCCAGCCATACCACATTTGAGTGGAGCCATAAACCATACCTGCTTCGGGGTAAGCTACTAATATTGCTACCTGCTGCTCGAGTTTTTGTGGCAACCAGATATCATCTGCATCTAGAAGGGCAATGTACTCTCCTTTAGCGTGGCGAATACCCAAATTACGTGTGGCACTCATACCACGATTTTGGTGTCCTTCATGCTCTACGTAGCGCACTCGATCGGGGTATTTTTGGGCACATCGTAATGCTATGGCAGTACTCTCGTCGGTTGAACCGTCGTCTGCTAATAAAAGTTCCCAGTTTTCATAGGTCTGAGCAAAAATGCTTTCTATGGCTTCTTCAAAGAAAGTTTCTTTCTGAGCGTTAAAAAAGATGATGATACAGGAAACTAACGGATTACTATTTATCTGTTCAAGCATGAAACCACCTCAATAGATGTTTGGCAAATTCTTCCCCATTCCAGTTCTCGACACCAACACGAGGTAATTGAAAACTGTTACTCTGTCGCCAGACAATATCTTGAATAGTAGAGCAGGCATAGTCAAATCCACTCGATTGCACTAGTTCAACGGTTTCTACACTGTAATCGCCAAATGGATATGAGAAACTCCTCACTGGACGCTCGATCATCTCTTCTAAACGAACTTTGCTTTGCTGAATTTCATTCCGTTGCAAAACTGTAGATTGTGCTGAGAGAAATAGATGGGTAACTGTATGAGCACCAATTTCCACCAGTTCCCCTTGTCCCAAGACAGATAATTCTTCAGGTAAAAGGGCGCGATGAGTGGAGCGTGGTTTGGGTTCGGCTGTAGCCCAGAGGAGGATCTCGTCTAGTGCTTTTTGGCGTTCTGCTTCTAGCAAAGGTCGCAATATTTGCCAAATTGAGTAATAGAAAAACATGCGAGAGCCTGGTTGTGCCTCATAGGCTAGACAACTGCGATCGCGCTGATAGTCTTGTGTAGTGTAATCTACTGCTGCACCTAAATCCCAGTGCTGAATGCTCCCGCTAATATTTAGCGACAGCTTCTCTGGTAATTTCGGCGGTTGCAAAAGTAGCCGTTCTAACTCATCCCACCAAAACTCGCGCTCCTTTCCGATGTAGCCAGTACTTACAAACACAGTGGCTGGAATATCGTATCGTTCTAGCAATGGCTTGGCATGATAAAGATTATCGGCGTAACCATCATCAAAAGTAATCGCCACCGCTCGGTGGGGAATGTTGCCATCCCGATGAGCTTGAGCTAATTGCTGGAGGCTGATGGGGTGGGCATATTCTTGCAAAACTTCCAGATGCTCGGCAAAGTGTTGTGGTGTCACAGATAAAGACCAGGGATCTAAGTCCACTTCCGTGACGCGATGATACATTAAGATTAGCCCTTTAGATGCTAATCTTTTTTGGAGTTTTTGCTCGATCCGTTGCAATTTACCAAGACCAGGTATCCTCATAGTGCTTCCTCTGGTTTAACTGCCCTAACTGTGATTAAAACCTGATAACTTGGATCGCGGTAATCTAACTCCTGTTTTTCCAGTTCCTCCGTTGCTATACCCTGGAGAAAAGCAGTAGCTGCAAGGACATTCCCATAATGTTCGACAGTCACATTTTTCGTGGGAAAGACTTCTACAAACAACCGTTGTGCAGATAAGGTCGTCAAGCTCCAACACCAATAATCTTTCCATTCGTCGATGGCTATTTGACTAATTCCGGGAACGGTAACTAGTGCCACTCCACCTGGCTTTAAGATCCGATAAATCGTTTTGACCGCATCTTTCATATCGTAAATTAGGTGGAGCGTTTGAGTCAGAACCAGACAGTCAAAGCTATCTGAGGGAATATTATCGCTGTTACTGAGATCTCCAACAATCGTGGCATCTGGATTGCCTTCTACAACGTGCAGGACATCGCTTTTTGTCACGCGATCCTCGCCAAATTTGTGCGTGTAAAAGTTATCCCCAATTTCCATCACACACCCTTGAATATCCTGAGCCTGATGAGCGAGAAAATTTTCGATATAGTAGCGGTCAATGGGCAAGCCTCGATCGTAGCCGAATACACGACTAATTGGTGTTACTCTTCGCAGGGAACCGAATTTCACTACTCCCTGCGGGGGGATATATTCAGTTCCTCCCAATTTAGCTTTTATCCTCGCACGAGTAGCAGCAGGTAATATTTTGCGTGCAATGGAATTCACAATGCTGTTCATACGTCCCTTCCAATGGTCAAAAATTTTTAATAGGTAGTAAACTTTAGGATTACGGTATGGCAAACTAGCAACAGTTCCCAGTTGCGATCGGTTTGAGCAAATACGCTGTCGATCGCTTCTTCAAAGAAGGTCTTTCCAGCATTCGAGAAGATAATAATGACCGATACCAGTGGGTTACTGCTCATCGCGATCGCCCTATGATGGACTTCAGTATTATTTTCATCTTTCCCCTCATCCCCCTGCTGGTTTGCAGATCATCTGAGGGAGCATAGCGATCGAGATCGACAGAGATCCGGTTGATGTTTGCGTATTTCGAGTCCTCACTACGATCGATCGCCGCAGGATCGCAGCCTAATGCTGTGATGAATTCGTCGCGTGCTTCTTCAACCATTTTTTTAGCCCGTTGACAACATGCTCTCGCCTTTATTCGTGCATCCTCACTCAAGCAGTAGTCTAATGCTTGTTGTAATGCTTCGTCAGTCACGTTATCAACTGCGAACACTACTGGCCAGCCAATCTTCTGAGCCTGACGGATAATCTTTGCGCCTCCAGCTTCGGGATCGATCGAAATTGTGGGAACACCATTCTTCAATGCCAAAACTGTCCCATGTAATCGTGTTGTCACCACTAAATCCATCCTGGCAAGGAGCGACTCAATCTCAGACGGACTGCGGAGATCGGTGATATTAGTATCCAGCCGTGTATCGATTTTCACCACTGCCACTGACCGTGATGCCACAAGTCGCCAAATGGCAGCATGAGCGACTTCCTCCATTGCACCGTAAGGCTCAACCAGGCAAACACCCACAACAGGTACTAGTTTTCGAGGGGAGAGAAAAGTAATATCGGGACGAGCACATACAGAACTATCTCGCTCCAGCAGAACATCAAAAGGATTCCACTCATCGAGCCGTTCCAGCATCGTCAGATCTAGCCCAATCAGGCGGCAGCCAGCAAAATGAGCCAAAAACTCTGCTTCGAGTTCTCCTTTTTGGAATGGACCACAGACAAACACCACCAGTGAATAGTTTTTCGGATCGGCAAAACGCCAATTAATACCACCACAAAATGGCGGGTCAACTGCAATGTCATAGGAATAACCAGCACTTTCGAGCCAATCACAGGCTAGCTCACCTGCTAGCAGATCACCTGCGGTACCATGTCCTTGTTCAAAGCTGAACCAACCAGCAACAAGAGTCTTCATCAGTAATTTCCTTTTGTCAATGAATCAAGAACTATCGAGAACTTAGAGACAAATATTTATGCTCAAGCTTTAACCTGGTATGAGCCATCGATGCGGCAAGATCGTATTGCCATAGCCAGTCTCACTAGATACAGGACGACCTCGTAAGTTCCCTTGCTCGACATCAAAAAAGACAGCTCCTTTGACATCATCTTGGTATTCTCCATCACACATGATTGCAGCATTAATCCGATAGCGACCAGGCAGAAGCAACAGTTCCTCTATCTCGCAAATAAACTTGGTCTCTTGCTGCGGATTAGTCATATCATCTTGACTATGTGCCGCCGAGTTAAAATATGTCACAGCTTGACCATATTGGTCGTAAATAGTAAAACAGCAGGAAAGTCCCTGACGAATTCCGGTGACATGGAATGTGAAAACAGCCGAAAACCCTGTTGATAGAGTAAGCGAGGGGTGATTTCCACCAGTCGAAATTTCGATCTGAGCAAGTCTCAGATGACCCTTACCCTGGCGATCTGTGCGCTTTAAAAGGTTCTGGAAAGAGGCTTGTTCGAGGTTTTTCAAGTAAGTACTGACCGCTACATCTGCTGTATCATCAGCTAAGACAGTTCCTTGCATCAGCAAAACCCCACGACTACAAAGTGCCTGAACAGTCCCCAAATTATGACTGACAAATATCACTGTTCTTCCTTCTTTAGCCACATCCTCCATCTTCCCCAAACATTTCTTTTGAAACTGAACATCCCCCACTGCTAGTACTTCATCTACAATCAAAATCTCTGGCTCCAAATGTGCCGCCACCGCAAACGCCAACCGCACATACATCCCCGAAGAATATCGCTTAACTGGCGTATCTAAAAACTTCTCTACTTCAGCAAAGTCCACAATTTCATCAAACTTGTGCGTAATCTCTACCTTGCTCATCCCCAGAATCGCACCGTTGAGAAAAATATTCTCCCGCCCTGTCAACTCAGGATGAAAACCCGTTCCCACCTCTAATAAACTCGCCACCCGCCCCTTAATCTTTATCCGCCCCTCCGTCGGCTCCGTAATCCGGCTCAAAATCTTCAACAGCGTTGATTTACCAGCCCCATTCCGCCCAATAATACCAACCCTATCCCCCTGTTTAATCTCGAATGACACATCTTTTAGTGCCCAGAATTCTTCTGTGCTGGGGGTGTTGGCTGTCGGGAGTGAGGAGTGGGATTTGAAGGGATTGAGGCTGCGATTTAGCGATCTGGCTTGGTTTGCGAGAACGTCACGGAGAGTGTTGTAGCGTTCATTGTCTTGCTGATGACCGATGATGTATTTTTTGCCTAGATTTTCAACATGGATAACGGTGTCGGACATGGGGAGTAGAGATTAGGGATTGGGGAGCAAGACAAATTACACAACTTACCTGCTAATTCCGCATACGCTGACTAAATGCACCAACAAACGCCAAGCTAGTTCTCGCGATGCTAATACATCTCGCCCCATTTCGAGAAATAATCGAAGTGGATGTCTGATTTGACTTTCTGGTCGATATATTAATCTGGCTGTTTTCCGCATTATGCAAATTCCAGATCCGATCGACTAATGTTGATGCTGCGACTTAGCGAGCTGACTTTATTTGTTAGAATGTCACGGAGAATAATGTCTTGTTTGTTGCTTTATTGATAACAGATATTCTCCCTGTCAGTGTAACAATTTCTATAAATTAGGTACTCCGCATAATAGCTGGTTTATTCTAGTAGGGGTTCTTTGCATAAACTCGCCAAAAGGGGGAATAAGCAAATTTATAGCTCAGGGATAGCAGAAAAGTCCTTCATCAGAATTTTTGATGAGCATTGCTGCAAACATGTCGGTCATTGCGGTAAAAGTACCAGATGGTGGAGCCAGAACCGAAAATTTATTGACATCCTCCTCGGCGTGAACGCACGAGGAGGATGTCAATATAACAAACTACCGTTACAACCAGCCTTCCCGCTACCATCTTGCTGTAAATTCCGATAGATGCCTAGAAACTGAGCGATGGAAACATAGCTTTCGCCACAACCTTTATAAGTAACGTTGAGAGGCGGTATTGGATAGATCTCTAAAATTTTTAAGCTTAGGATGCCCAAATCTCGCAACCGGATCGTCAAGATCGATCGAGATCGCCATGACATCAAGGATGAAATATCGGTCGATCGTGTGCTAAAATACGATGTTTGGACTCTAAATATCAACTCTTCGACGCGCTCAGATGAGATCGATTCCGCATGGCGGACGCTAGGCGAACGAGATATGTAGATGTAGGCGA